>JAFSTZ010000165.1 GCA_017445525.1 Eubacterium sp. | reverse complement strand
TTCGGAGTTTATCAGGCTCTGATACTTTTTATAGTACTCCGTGTTCGTAAAGACCGATGTGTCCTCGTAAACCCCGGAAAACTCGTTTTTGGAACCGATCCACTCGCGCCAGCTCGGGATGAGCAGGATCTGCCTCCTCACCTCATGAGGCTTGTGATAGTCATCAAAACGGCAAAAACCCGTATAGGACACATATCCGTGCGGATAACCGAACTCACTGCACACGTAATCGTACTCCGGCTTAGCTCCGCATATAAATACGCGCATGCCAGTATTTTTATAAAAAAGCCATGTCGCATGACTCAGAGTTATACCGTGCTGGAGAAATACGTTCTTGCCCTTGTTGATCCCGAGTCGCTCCAGGACGTATCCCACCGCCGTCGCCGGTCTGCAGGCCTTCTGCGTGGAGATGTTGAACTCACAGTTGAAATATAGCACCCAGTGCATGATGCTGCCGTATCGCACAGTCGGCCCGATGGCGGATACCTTTTCATAGTCGGGAGAGTCATAAGAGATGGCATAATAAACGGACGTCCTCCTGCCGATCCTTCCGCGATGAACTCCGCCGTCTCCCGCGCACCGCTCTATCAGCCATCTGAAAAAGCAGATGCCGTTGTCCCTGGCCTCGTTCCTGTCCTCCGAGACCAGCCATATCCTGCGTCCGCTCAGTCCGATCACGATCCTGCCGATGAGAAACGGGATGATCGCCGCCAGGAATATAAATACTCCCGCGATATCATCCTTCTGCAGATAATTCAGTTCATGCTTTATCTTTTTAAACATATCACATCTCCACATATCCCAGAACCGGCTTGTCCAGTTTGGCCATACGCAGCATCAGACGCTGTACATCACTCAGGCGGCTGACATCCTCCCTGATACTGATGACGATACCCGACGCCTCATTCAACGCCTCTATAGTCTCACTGTCTTCATATACATCCCTTCCGGTCAGCAACTTATGATCGACACCGTTGCCCCAGGCAGACACTCTCTCGGAAAAATCAGACGCCCCCGAGCTGTCGATCATCATAACCACAGCATCGGCACCTACCATCACATCAAGATTCGCATCCAATATGGCCAGAGAAGTTTTCTCATCCTTCCTCAGATCAGACAACAACTCCAGACCAAACACGCCCTCAACCTGTCTCCTGCTCGTGATGCGTCCCTGTCTGACGGCACGGATCACTACAAATGCCGCCGCTATGATGAGCCCTGCGATAAATCCTACTATACCGAACTTGAGCAGAGTCTTTTTACTCACGCCGGTCTCCTGTGCAGCAGGCGCTCCCGCCACATAGAAAGCGGTTGATGAGTTTGCAACCGTGGTTATATAGTTCTGAAGTGCGTTCACCCTGTAGGCCATATCCACCTGGAACTTGGAAGCGTCGGCATTGAATCCCGAACCGTGCGAGGATGTAACCGCAGCTATCTCTACATGATCAGACGCCGCCTGAGACTTCAGATAATCCTTCAGATAGGAAGCCGCCGCTCCTATATCCCAACCTTCAACGCCCATCAAAACCAGCTGAGTATCACAGGCATAATCATTGGTGATGATGATATCGTGCTTGTATTTTGACAGCTTATCTGCAGCAGATCCGAACAGACCTGCATCATCGGCATTGCCTATCCAGTCAAAAACCATGCCCTTGTGCGCTCCGGTATCGTTGCCAAAGTGGATGGTCACGGACTCCCACTCGCAGTCAGACACGTCCAACTGCAACAACGGATGCTCCTTGTACAGATCGGATACAGCAAGCCACTCCTCCTTGAGTTTGATCAGGTTTTCCTTGGTCGACTCAGTCGCCCGGGAGCCGAGCTCTATATTCTTCTCGTAATTCGCAAGTTCCTCCTCATATGCGGAAGCATCCACCTCCTGTGTCTGTCCTCCTGACGATCTTAAGTAGGCAAAGGCTCCGCCAAGAACCCCGCAAACAACTCCGACCACCACGATCAGTACCCAGTGCTTCAGCATCGCCCTGAACATATCCGCAAAACCAAACTCCATCTCCGCTGCTCCGGTCATAATTACAATTCCTCTCGATCACAAAATAATCTAAATCACTCACCACCATACTGACAACAACGCAGTAATGCCAGTACAGCAATTCGAGAATTCTACACCAAACCCCATCATAACATAACGAAGAAACAAGTGCAAGATAATTTGAGAAAATTTGACATCCTTACTTATATATGATATAATCACTCGGCTGAAAACCCACGAAAACAAGCGCAACAGACATTTCCCTGCGTGGTCGTCGGGTGAAATGATCGAAGTATTTTAAAAAAAGAGGGATGAGAACATGAAACAGAAGAATGCAGGAAAAAGGAATACTACACCCGTAAAAACAAACAAAAATAACAACTCAGGAAAGAACACTGCACAGGCAGTCGCACTCGAGGAGAACAGACTTATCTCCAAGTGGTGGTTCTTCCCGATGGCGTTTATCATCGCAGTGATACCTCTAATCGTCATCATCCACACCTACGACTGCGGACTCCAGAGCGAGAACTGGTTCTCTACGGGCGGAGTGGTGTATGATTTCTTTCTGTACTACAAAGCATTTTTCCTG
>JAFSTZ010000164.1 GCA_017445525.1 Eubacterium sp. | reverse complement strand
TTGATCTGATGGAGAAGGAACTTGCGGATCTGCCACACGGGAAAGTAAAGCGTACAAAGGTTAAGAAAAATAGAAGCCTGCTAAAGATGTATGAAGGCATACAGGGGACCTATAGGGGAAAGAAAAGAGAAAAGAGCAGAAATACTATCAGGGAAGTTATCCGGAAGGATATAAATACCTGGATGATGGGGATGAGTGTCTATACCGAGATAGTGGGAGCTGACAGTGCGCTCAGGATGACTGAGGATCTCGTAGATGATGTTTTCAGATTGATCATAAAGCGGTTTGAGACAAGACTGGCAGAAGAAGGTGTTGACAGAGATATCTGTCTGTCATTCATGCTCGATTTGGATATCCCCGAGGCGGGGCTGTGTATGCTCAGGTGTTTTATGAGAGATGACTTTGGGATCAACCAAAAGAGAACTCCGGGAGGTACTTATCTTCATGTGTCTGATATGGTGCCAAACAGGAGAAAAAGTTTTAGACTGATGTCGGGAAGGGGAGCAGGCATGATGGCGGTCGTCATGCTGATGGGAATCATGATAACGGGAATGATGTCTATAAAAAACGATGATAAAGAAACCAGGCTCCGTCAGGCGATGACGGGCGCCATGCAGACCACTGTTGAAAAGATGGACGATATGAATCAGACAAATGCACTGATGGCTGTATTTATGCAGAGGATGCTGAGTTTGGTTGATGATGACGTGGATCTGACAGTGAGAATATGTGAGCTCGACAAAGAAGATCATGAGCTCGAAGTCGAGGCGGTGGGAGAGTATGGGGAATCAGGAAACAGCAGACGCAGAGTCGCTGTTCGAAGAAGAATCAGCTTCTGAGTCTTCAGGCTCCGGCTTAACCTGTATACGAACCTTGTCGATACGGTTTTTATCTACCTGGATTACATCGTAGACAGCCTGCTCATCCTCTGCCTGCTCACCCTCATCCGGGAAATGCTCCAAAAGACCGATGACGTGTCCGGCGATGGAGTCATAGTCTTCCGACTCGATATGGAGCCCGAGCGCTTCATTTATATCATCCAAAGGTGTGGAGCCGAGAACCTGATAAGTGTCCTCTGAAAGCATCATGATCTCGTCCTCCTCGTCCTCGTCGTACTCGTCACGAAGCTCGCCGACGATCTCCTCGAGCAGATCCTCGATGGTTATGAGACCTGCGAGCGCACCATACTCGTCGAGGACGATTGTCATGGGGATGGAATCCTTTTGCATCTCCAGGAAAAGCTCGGAGACATTTTTATACTCATACGTGAAGTGAGCCTCGCGTATCAGAGATCTTGTTTCAAAGTTTTCGATATTGGTTTCAAAGACGAAGTCTTTCAGGTTGATGATACCTATGATGTTGTCGATCGACTCGTCATATACGGGCATACGGGCGTACTTTGACTCGGTAAACTCATGGAGCAGATCCTCATACGATATATGTGATTCGACCATGACGATGTCCATACGGGGGATCATGACGTCTTTGACCAGTGAGTCGCCGAAATCAACTATATTGGTGATCATCTGGTGTTCCTCTGTTTCGATGACACCTTCCTCGTGCGACACATCTACTATGGTCCTCAGTTCATCCTCGGTGATGGCCTCGGGTTTTCCCGACCAATCTACGCCGAATATCTTCAGGATAAGCCTAGATATCTGATTCACTATAAAAATGATGGGGGTCAGCAGCCATGTAACAAAGCTTATGACAGAAGAGTATCTGAGCGATATGGACTCTGACTTTTTGTTTGCAAGCTGTTTGGGCGTGATCTCACCGAATATGAGTATGAGAAAAGTAAGGACACCTGTAGAGATACCGATACCAAGGGCGGTATTTTCTCCAAGTCCTATGTTTTCACAGATACGGATTGCAAGAGATGTAGTAAGTGATGATGCCGTAAGGTTCACGATATTGTTGCAGATGAGGATGGCGCTGATGACCTTTTCCTGTTTGTCAAGCAAGTTTAAAACCCTCTCTGCTGCTTTATTACCGTCCTCTGCGAGTGCTCTGATACGTATGCGGTTGACGGCTGTTATGGCAGTCTCAGAACATGAAAAAAATGCCGAAAGCACGAGCAACAAAATAAGAATAACTATCTGCACCGCGTCACCGGGAACCAAAACCATCATCTCCTTTACTGATTAGAATAATACTATTGTATATACTGCGATACGAAACCGCAATGTGAAACGATTTATCAAATACAACATATTCTATATGAAAAACAACTATATGTCAAGGGAAAAAACGAATTCATACTTTTTTGCCCGATGCTTTTGCCGCAGGCTTCTTTTTGGCGGGAGCGGGAGGATCCTCTAGACACGATAAAAGTACTACGGATCTGGCCTCCAATTTGAATGCGGTCCGGTCTTCGTTGAAACCGTCGCTCTTTCGGATGTCTTCCGCTGTATCGATCAGAACCTCCCACTTACGTGATTTGGTTATGTCCGGAAGATAAAAATCGTGAGCCTCCCAATGCATGTTAAATGCGATATAATAGCTGATATTTTTACTGCTTTCAAGATAGGGACCGTAAAACAGTATGCCAAGCTCCCTGCAGTAGAAGGGGAAGTTGTGATTCCAGGGCTCTTTACTGTGGTTGGAGATATCCGGAGCCCCAAGTCCCTTGTGATCAAAGCCTGAGTAATTCATCTCTCTGTGATATATCGGGAGAGTCTTACGCAGTTTGATGAGCTTTGATACAAAGCTGTATGTTTCTTTATTCTTTTCAAGCATACTCCAGTCAAGCCATGTTGTGGAGTTGTCCTGACAGTAAGCGTTGTTGTTGCCCTTCTGGGTGTTGCCGAACTCGTCGCCCATCAGCA
>JAFSTZ010000163.1 GCA_017445525.1 Eubacterium sp. | reverse complement strand
GTGATGACGTCAACATAGTTCTGCGTAAACAGCTTCTCGGGCAGATGAAAAGCTCCGTACATGATTGTCTCCAGCTTCTGCTTGAAGCCTGTGAGCACCATAAACAGGAACGGTACAAATGCCACAAGAGTCCACAATATCGCGAGGATCATAACAAAGAACCATGTAGTTCTTTTTTTACGTCTGGCCTTCGCATAGATCTTGTCAAGATCCTGTTTTGTCTTCTCCTCAGCCATCACAGATCACCTCCTTTTTTATTCATCAGCTTCATAACTATGGCAGCAAATACGGTGATCAGGATGAACATTCCTCCTGCGATCGCCGAACCGTAACCCATGTTGAAGGTGATAAAGGAGTTTTTATACATATAGGTTGCCATCAGCTCCGTCGACGTACCGGGTCCGCCCCCCGTCATAACATAGATCAGGTCGAAGTACTTCAGCGAACCGATCAACGACAGCACTACCGCACTCTTTATAGTCGGTATCAGCAGCGGCAGCGCTATCCTCTTTACATACTGCGCATGTGTAGCTCCGTCTACTATAGCCGCCTCATATACATCCGTCGATATACTCGAATACCCGGCCATATAATATACCATGTAAAACGGTATAAACTGCCAGCAGATAACCGCGATCACCGCGAAAAGAGCTGTACTCTGGTTACCGAGAAGATCTACTTTGCCACCTCCGAAAAGCTCAGCCAGTGATGAAACCAGGCCTCCGTTGGTAGCGAGCGCATATCTGAAAAGATAACCTACCGCAACCGAGCTCATCAGCATCGGCAGAAACCATATAGCCTTAAAGCAGTTGAACTTTTTCCCGCCTGCATCGAGAAATGTTGCAAGCAAAATACCTATAGGCATCTGGATCACCAAAGAAAGAACCATGATGATAATATTGTTCTTAAAAGCGCTCCAGAAGTTTCCGTCACCTATCAGCTCGATCCAGTTATCAAGACCTATAAATGTTTTGTCGGCCGATATACCATTCCACTGGAAAAGGCTGTTGATAAATGTGGCGATGATGGGATACAGCAGATAAGCGGCTAAAAATGCAAGAGCCGGAAACAAAAATACTGTTTCGCAGATAATGAGTGAACGGCGTTTTTTTGATAAAGCTTTTGATTTACCGGTCATTCTTCCGCCTCCCTTAAATCATGATAAATAAATATAAATAATATCGGATAATCTACATAAGAAGAAGCGCATATCCTCTCTATGTCAAACTACAACTCAGTTCATCAATATATGATATGCGCCTCTTTTTAATGATAGTTACTATAATTTCATCACTTGTTTTCAGCGAGATATTTGTCCATAGCATCCTGCTGTGCCTGAGCTACGGCCTCAGACTCAGCTGACTGGTCAAAGAGCTTCTGTGTCTCTGACTTGTGAACATCAGCTACTGCAGGAGGCAGATACTGATCCCACCACAGCTGTACGCTGGATGCACTGTTCAGGAAGCTCAGGATATCCTGCCAAGCCGGCTCCTCAGAGGTAGCTGCCTTGAGCGGTGGGAGGTTTCCGCTGTCGATATCCATCTTCATCCACTCATCCGATGAATACATAGTAACCATTTTGAATGCTTCCTCAAGCTTCTCACCCTCACAGTTGAAGGAAATGAATGTATCACCAAGTGTACCTACGACTGCTGTCTGGTCTGCTGAAGATCCATCCAGTGACGGGAACGGGAATGCGCCAAGGTTTGCATAAAACTCCTCGTTCTCTGACTTGATGGAAGAAACCTGCCATGCACCGTGAAGCATCATACCAGCACCCTGATACAGAAGTGCACGGTCATCTCCGTTGTCCGGTGAAAGTGAGTTAACACCCTCAGGGAAGTATCCCTTCTCAGCCCACTCACGGATCTTGTCGCCTGCAAACTTGGTAGAATCATTTACGAGAGAACCTGTTCCGTCAAATGCCTTGGTAACGATCTCCGGTCCACCGTGACGAGCTACCAGATACATGTAATACATGGATCCTGTCCACTGTGCCTGGTTTGCAAGTGCGAAAGGTGTGATACCGTCTTTCTTCATCTTCTCGCAGAGAGCCTCAAGCTCAGCGATAGTCTTCGGTACCTCATATCCCTTCTCTTTCCACATCTTCTTGTCATAGAAGAAGCATGCGATAGAGTTACTCTTGATCGGAATAGCGTAAATCTTACCATCGATAGTAGCCTGTGCAAGTGATGCCTCCATGTATTTGTCACGAAGACCATACTTGTCAACCAGCTCAGTAAGATCCTTTGCATATCCACTCTTTACATACTCACCGAGACCACCACCGGTCCAGTTGGTATACATATCCGGGCACTCGCCTGCGCCCATAGCTACTGCAAGCTTCTCTTTGTACTGATCGTTAACGGTCGGAACCTGCTCGATCTTGAATCCGCTTGTTGCTGAATCTTCATTGTTGTACTTGTCCACTGCCCAAGTATAGAGAGTCTTATCAGGCTCATCTGTTGCTATGTTCCAGAAAGAGATTGTGCCGCCGTCTGATGTTGTCTCCTCAGCTGCGGGCTCTTCCTGCTTCTCTTCTGTTGTCTCAGTTGTCTCTGTAGCTGCGCCATCGTCAGTCTTTGCTTCCTCAGGCTGTTTGCCACATCCGGTGAATGCCATAGCTGCAACCAGTGTCAGTGCAACCAGTTTCCCCAAAAATTTCTTTTTCATAATGATCAATCCTCCTTAGATTCATAAAAATGTTCCGGTCCAATGGAACTACGTCCCCGGCGAAGGTCTGTACACAACCTCGCCCGTTATAGCTATAATATAGTCAAAAAACGCCTTGACTTATATCAAAAATCTGTTACAATTATAAAAAAACTTTGTTTTTTGCTGAATATAGTTACTATTCACGGCTGATAGATGCTTATATCAGTGTTGAATGCGTGAATGATAATGAACAGGAGAAACCGCATGAACTATTCCTTTATTCTGTACAGGATCACCATTGATCTTTACACGGCAGCACGCATGTATGACAAGGAGTATACTCTGATCGACATGCTGAGAAAAGACCCGGATCTCGATGATAACCACGTCGCTGCGGCGATCGTAGAGCAGCCCCTGATAAGGGAAAATGACGGAAAAATGCCGCTGATATTTACGATAAACAAAGACCTCATATATGCGTGGGTGGACTCCGAAAAGAACTATTTTTTACTCGGTCCCACACGCTTTGAGGAGCTTTTCATACCGCATGACAGACCGGGTACGGGTCTAAAAAACGATATCACCCTGCCGGATATCGACACCGCGCCCATACTGAGCCTGATACCCTCATGTACGATACAGATCCTGGCTGACCATGCTGCGACCCTGTATAATCTCGAACGAAATATAAAAAAAGACTTCCTCGATGCGCAGGACATCATCCACGCAAACAGGATAATACCCGACGCCACAAGTATGGACACCATGGAGATGCTGACTCAGACTATTTTTGATAATGTAGAAAACAGCTTCGCCCACAACCCGTACAACCACGAAAAACTTGAGGTAAATTATGTGAGAAACGGTGACGTTGAAAGCCTGAGCAGACTGCTGAAAGAGCGCTTCCCCGGCAGATACGGAAAATTGTCGGACGATCCGATCAAGCAGGAGATATATCTGGCGATAGTCGCGATCACTCTTGCAAGCCGCGGTGCCATAGACGGTGGACTACATCCCGAGACGGCTTTTTATCTGAGTGATGTGTCCATATATAAGATAGGAAACTGCCGCGATGCCAACGAGATCATCCGCCTCACCGTCGAGGCAGAGCTGCAGTATGCCAGACTGGTCAGAGATCTGCAGGAATCCTCGGATGACGACATCACACCCGAGGAGAACCCGCATATATCCAGATGCAAGGACTATATATTTGCTCATATGCACGGCAAGATAACAGTACAGGAGCTGGCCGCTGCCGTAGGGCTCGAGACCAACTACCTCTCAACTCTTTTCAAAAGGTGCGAGAAAAAAACGATAAAGCAGTATATAAATGAAGAAAAGGTCAAGCTGATCAAAAATCTGCTGACCTATTCTTCATACTCTTACATAGAGATAGCGACTTATCTCGGTTTCTCTTCTCAGAGTCATATGGGGATGGAATTCAAACGCATCACCGGTATGACACCCGGTGAATACCGGGCCAAGTACGTTCGTGAAGACTTCATGAACGACTCCATGTAATCAAAAGTGACAGCCGTGAATACCTTAAAACAGCTTCTTGGATGCAGCCTCTGCACTGATAAACGGTCCCGGTATCGGTGCCACGCCTCTGTGCTCGCCGAAATAATCCTCGTTGAACACGATCTCGGATCCGTCAGGATTCTCAAAACGCTGCTCCGACTCAAATGCCGATCCGAGCACTGCGCTTGATATCACGCCGGTATCCACATCAGGCAGAACATCATAGATATCCGTCTTCAATACCGGGTCATCATCGGCATTCTCAAGAGTGATGTGAACTGTATTTTTGTCATCAACAACCGATCCTGTCTCCGTAGAGTTCATGACCGCACCGTTGAAGAATACATTTCCCGAACCATCAACAGGCAGATGATCATAGAACTTGTCACGGTTTTTCTCTACCTCAGGATCCCACGGACCGAAGTTAGCAAAGTATTTCTCTGAAGTAGGATAACCCTCATATATGCCGGTTCCGGCCTCATAATTGTACTCAGATACGAGGTTGTATTTTTCTGCATAAGCGATATAATCATCCCTCTTCTCAGGCTGTACAAAAATGTTGTTATAGAAACGCATATCGCCGTGAAGTATCGTCATAAAGCCTGCAACCTCAGTACGGTGAGGCATATGATACGGAGTGTATCTCGGTGTCGGCAGATCCTGTCCGCCGTTCTCCACACCGGCTCCGACCCAGGTGAACGATCCTGCGATCAGGTTGTGGACAAATGCCATACCCTGAGTGGAAATCCTGCATGCACACGGTGACAGCAGAAGATTGTTATCTATAAGTGTCGGACCGTGTGATACTTCGATAAAAATATCCTCGCCCAGACCCAGAAGCTCAGTGATATCGATGCCTGCCGGGGGAGTATTGTCATGGAACAGATTCTGTGTCACGCGTGTCCCCTGAGCCTGCCAGTCGAGCCACAGCCCGCGCGTGCAGTGATGGATATGATTGCGACGATAGATAACATCTATCGCTGCGTGCATCTTTATACCACCGATCTCGGCTCCCGCCAGATCCTGCTTGTTATTTATATGATGGATATGGTTGTCCTCGATCAGCGAGAACACTCCGCCCAGATGACCGACGATGCCGGTCTGTCCACAGTGATGGATATGGCAACGACGGATGATATGTGATCCGATAGTCTCCTTGGTCCAGCCCTCATCCTGAGCCTGCATGATGTTGTCACGCTCGGTCTGGGTGCCGTCCTTGGTGTACTTGGTCGTCCATTTATTGTTGTTGTTCGGCTGGAGATACTTGCCGAGTGTGATGCCGGAGCAACGTGAATGACTGATCTCGCAGTCCTCGATGATCCAGCCCTTGGACCAGTGCGGGCCTACCATACCGTCCTGATATGCCGTCGGAGGCGCCCACTGTGTAGCTGCCTTGGTGATGCCGAAGCCTGACAGCGTGATATAACCGATGCCCTCTTCGGACGGATAGAAACAGTTTCTGCGAACATTTATCTCAACACACGCTTTGTTCGGATCTGCGCCGGAGAAGTTGGCATAGATCACGGTCTGATCGCCGTCCTGCTCCGTATACCACTTCCTGATCGTGATCTCATCAGGCTCCCAGGACATGGTAAACGGCTTGGGATCGAGCACTTCATCAAGGCTCATCACCTCATAAAGTGCAACATCATCGATATACACTTCACCGGTATGTACGGGATGGTTTGTAGAAAAATACCAGTCTCCCTCTACCGCAACTGTGTAAGGATTGTAGTCGCCGAATACTCCGTTGCCTATACGTACAACCCAGGTGTCACCCTTGTACTGCTCCCAGCCGGTGACTCTCTCTGCGCCTGTGATGACCGCCCCCAACGGCTCCTCAGAGCGATATGTGATACGCGCATCGGGCAGACCGGCGTGTGCAGGATTCACATATTCGTGATAAATCCCGGCACCGACTACCACCTCGTCACCCGGCATCGCAAGCTTCGCCGCCTCGCTGATGGTCTTGAAGGGATATTCCTTCGAACCGTCACCGCTTCGGAAAGCTGACGCCTTTACATAATATATCATCTATTTCCTCCAATCATTCTTCATCCTTTTCCAGATCCTCAAATACCGACTTGTACAGCTTCACGCTGATCATCGCAGGAACCGAGAATCCAAACAACACAACAAAGGGTAGCGTAAGGAGTGAGCCTGCCGCCAAAACAGTCAGGATACCGGCGGCTGCCATAAAAAATGTCCGCGGGAACCGGGCCGCTGACAAAAGAAATGCCATCCGCATCACTACACCAAACCCTCCTTCAAAACGCGCCTGCAGCGGAAATACCCACTGAAATACAAACCATGCGATCAGACCCGCAGCCCCTGCCGGGATCATGATATAGTTCGGGATGAGTCCCGGTGATACCATAATGATCACCACATCCGCCACACAGCCTGCAAAGATGAGCATGAAAGGTATCCACAACAACGTCGCCTGCTTCAGATTGGACCGGAAGGTTGTAAAGAAACGACGGGTGATATACCCCTCCTCCTTGCGGGAGATCAGCTGCAATTCGTCATGCATAGCTGTCAGGGCAGCGCCCGCTGTCACTATGGGAAGGCAACATATGATAGTGAGAATATTGATCCAAACAAGATACGAGATCATAGTAGTCACTCGTATGATAACATTATCCTCTCCTTGTAAACGCAAAACAGGCATATACTATCCTCACCTTTCCCATGTCGCAGCTTCTGCCTCGATCCCGAGTATACCCTGCCGTAGGATCTTCAGTATCCTTACGTCGGCAGAGTTTCCTCAAGCTACACATGTCATCTTTTGGATAAGTATATGCCTATTTACATGTTTTTGATATCAAAAAACTTTGTCTTTTATCGGAAAACTTTTTTATCGAAGCTCCGCTTTACACAGGTCATCACATTTTTAATGATAAACTATGGTTAGATCAGACCTTCTCTAAAGCCCTCAATGCCTCGGAACGTCAAACAGATCCTCCTCCAGATCAGCCAATTCATCCTGATAATCGCTCTGGTGTGAGTGCTGGTTTGTGGAAACCTTCTTGTGGAGGTTGACCGCTGCGACCGACTTCGCCAAAGGCTGGACCGTACCGACTCCGGCTATACATCCGCCCGGACAAGCCATACCCTCGAGCAGATAGCCATCATACTGACCGCGCTTCGCAAGCATCATCATCTTGCGGCACTCCTCGAGATTCTCCGCCACGTGCATCGGCACATCACCAACCTCGGGGTGATTCTCCTTGATATAGTTCGCAACCGCCTGAGCCACTCCGCCACTCACCGCAAAGCCTCGACCATCGGCAGAAGCACCATGCATGGCATCGAACTCCTCGAGCTTCTCAAAGTCTACACCCTTTGCTTCAAACATACCCATAACCTCCTCAAAGGTCAGGACAAAATCTACATCACTTCGTATGGAGCGTCTGGATGCCTCCAGCTTTTTGGCCGAGCAGGGTCCTATAAATGCGACCTTGCAGCCGGGATGCTTTTTCTTTATGAGACGTCCTGTAAGCACCATAGGTGTGAGAGCCATGGATATGCACTTTGCCTCATCCGGGAAAACTCTCTTGGCCATAGCCGACCATGCAGGACAGCACGATGTAGCCATAAACGGCATCTCCGTTGGAACCTCCTTGAGGAACATCTCGCCCTCTTCTATGGTACAGAGATCGGCACCGATAGCAACCTCTATCGCATCCTCAAAGCCGAGCTCCTTGAACGCAACCCTGATCTTCTCCGGAGTCATCTTCTCTCCGAACTGACCGGCAACGGCGGGAGCAACGGCTGCGTAAACCGGTTCATCCGAACGTATCGCCTGTATCGTCTGGAATATCTGCGCTTTGTCGGAGATGGCTCCGAAAGGACAGTTTGCCATACACTGACCACAGGATACACAGTTATCCTGATTGATCTCGGCACGACCGAGCTCATCGGATCCTATAGCCTTCATACCACAGGCCTCAGAGCACGGACGCTTCAGGCGGATTATAGCCTCGTAGGGGCACACATTTATACACTTACCGCACTTGATGCACTTATCCTGATTGATATATGATCTGCCGTGCTTAAATGATATCGCCTTTCTGGGGCAGACCTCCTGGCAAGGATGTGCCAGACACCCCTGACAGCCCTCGGTGACCTGAACCTCGTTATCCGGGCAGGCGTTGCAGGCGAACTTGATGATATTGATCAAAGGCGGCTGGTAGTACTTCTCCGGCTTGACACACTCCTCAGCTCCGGTAGAAACAGGCGCGTGCTCCGACGTATCTCTGAGCGGAAGTCCCATCGCCAGACGCATGCGCTCCTTGACGATCGCTCTCTCCAAAAATACCGAGTCCCTGTACTTGGACACCTCACCGGGTATTATACGATACGGAATCTGCTCCATCTCGGCCAGAGATCCCTCCTCATACTCATAAGAAAGCTTCGCCACCTCGGCATATACCTTCTTGCGGATCTCGTTGACCGGCGTCATGATCCCTCTCATAGACTGTGCTGCCATATCATATACTCCTTTCCTATATCGTACGATAAACTGATCATTTTCCGTAATGTGCTGCAACCTGCTTCAGATAATCGATGATGGTCAGGTGCTGCGGGCACACACCCTCGCACTGACCGCAGGCGATACAGTCACTCGCTTTGCCTGCCTTGGAAGAGATGGTATCGTAGTTTGAAAAATTGATAGTCCAACCCTTCTCCTCGAGATTCTCCCGCATATCCTCGTTATATAGAGAAAAATACTTCGGTATCGGTATGCGCTGCGGGCAACCCTCCACGCAATAAGAACAGGCTGTACAGGGGATGGCGATCTGAGAATTGATGATGTCAGCCACCTTGAAGCATGTATCCTTCTCGGCATCGGTAAGCGGCTTAAAATCAGCCATATACCCGGTATTGTCCAGCACCTGTTCCTCGCTGCTCATCCCGGAAAGAACCACCATAACTCCGGGCAGACTAGCAGCAAACCTGATCGCCCAGCTGGACACACTCACCGACGGATCCAGCTCATCAAAAAGCGCTTTCGCCTCATCCGGGATCTGAGACAACGTCCCTCCCTTGGCCGGCTCCATAACGATGACCGGCTTACCGTGCTTCTCGGCCACCTCATAGCAGGCACGCGACTGAACCCACTCACTCTCCCAATCCAGATAATTTATCTGCAGCTGTACAAACTCCATCTCCGGATGCCGGGTCAGGATATCATCGAGGATCTCCGGCTTGTCGTGGAAGGAAAAACCGGCATGTCTGATCAGACCTTCTGCCTTCTTCTCAAGTATCCAGTCAAAGCAGTTGAACTGCTCGTATTTCTTGAGCATCTCACCCTCGATCCCGTGGAGCAGATAGTAGTCAAAATACCCCGCTCCCGTATGCTCAAGCTGAGTCCTGAACAACTCCTCTCTGGACTCCTCGGAGTCAAAAAATCCACTGTGCAGCTTCGTAGCCAAAGTGAAGCTCTCACGGGGATATCGATCCACAAGCGCTTTCTTCGCCACGCTCTCACTGGCAAAACCGTTGTACATCCAAGCCGTGTCAAAGTAGGTAAATCCCCGCTCCATAAAAATATCAACCATCTTGCACATCTGCTCGATATCAACATCCGCAGCATCCGACGGATCACGATGCGGCATCCTCATCAAACCGAATCCAAGCTTCTTCTCAGGCTTAAAATCCATATCATCATCCCTCCGTTTTGATAAACATGTTAGAACATATGCACTAATCATTATATCGCAAAAGCCTTGCTTGCGCAAGGCTTTTTTGTATCGATATTTCAGTTCGTCAGATACTCTCTCACCTGACTCTCCATGCACGCTCTGACTTTATCCTCCCCGGCCATCCAGCACTTCGTCCACTCAACCGTCTTCTCCAACGCATCATCCACGCTCCATCTGGGTTCCCAGCCAAGCACCGTATGCGCCTTCGTACAATCAAGCTTGAGAAACGTCGCCTCATGCGGCCCACCATCCGAGCGGTCGATCCACTTCAGACCCGATCCCCATAGTCCGACAAACTTATCAACAAGCTCGCCTGTTGTGATACAGTCTGACTCACCCGGTCCTATATTGTACTCACCGACCAGGGACGGATCCTCCATCTGTCTCAAGGCAAGATCCAGATAAGCACAGACAGGCTCCAGCACATGCTGATAGGGTCTGATCGAGGAGGGATTGCGGACGATGATATCCTCACCTGCCATCGCCGCTCTCACACAATCCGGCACGATCCTGTCCGTGGCGAAATCACCGCCACCTATCACGTTTCCTGCACGAACTATGGACACTGCGACCTTCCGACCACCGTTATCCCCTGAGAAAAATGATTTCCTGTAACTATGCGTGAGTATATCCGAGCACGACTTTGAGTTTGAGTACGGATCATATCCATCCAGCTCATCAGTCTCTACATAACCCCGATCCTGTTCGAGATTTCTATACACCTTATCCGTAGTGACATTGACAACCGACTTAACAGAGTCACACCTTCTCACACACTCTAGAACGTTTACCGTCCCCATAACATTTATATCATATGTTTCCACCGGGCGAGCATAACTCTCTCTTACAAGCGGCTGCGCTGCCATATGGATCACAATCTCAGGTCTGACCTCGCCAAAAACCTTGTATAGATGATCTAAATCACGAACATCACCGATCTCCGAACGTATCTCCCCGGCTAACCCGGCTATCTCAAATAGCGACGGATCAGTCGGCGGTTCGAGGGCATATCCCACAACGGAAGCACCCGCCTGAATCAGAACGGTACACATCCATGACCCCTTAAACCCGGTATGACCGGTGATGAGGACTTTTCTATCTTTATATAAACTCAAGATATCACTTACCATATTTTCAACCTTTAACCGCTTCTTTTATGCACTGCGCCATATAGTCTATCATCCCATCCTTCATCCCGGGATAAACACCTATCCAAAAAGAATCCCTCATGATCCTGTCAGTATTCTCCAGCGAACCTGCAACTCTGTACGCGGATGTATCTCTGTACTCATCAAAGCATGGATGCTTTATGATATTTCCGGAGAAAAGCAGACGAGTCTGTATGTTATGGTTTTCCAGATAGGAAGTGACATCATCACGGGAAATACCGGCATCCTCCTTCACAGTAACGAGAAAACCAAACCAGGAAGGAACACTGTTCTTTGCCGGCTCAGGCAGTATCAGTTTGTCCGACACCGGTTCCAGCAGCTCATAAAGCCTCTCCCAGTTCTCTCTCCTCTTTTCTATAAATGATGGGAACTTCTTCAACTGCTCAACACCTATCGCAGCCTGCATCTCAGTAGCTTTCATATTGTAACCCAAGTGACTGTAAACATACTTGTGATCATATCCCTTTGGTAGTTCACCAAACTGACCGTCAAAGCGATGTCCGCACAGGTTGTCATGTCCCGATGGGCAAACACAGTCACGTCCCCAGTCACGATAAGACAAAACCAACTTATGCAAAAGCGGATCATCCGTATACACACATCCACCCTCACCCATAGTCATATGATGCGGAGGATAAAAACTGGAAGTGCCTATGTCTCCCCAGGTTCCGGTATACTTGGTCATCCTTTCGCCATCGCTGCCAAAAACGGCCTTGCCATCTCTGTCAACTGACATGGTATATGTCGTCCCCAGAGCATCACAGTTATCCTCGACCAGCCATAGTCTATGCTTGTCACAAAAACCTTTTACCGCCTCCAGATCAAAAGGATTCCCCAGAGTATGCGCTATCATCACAGCCTTCGTCCTATCAGACAGAGCTGCCTCCAACTGTGAAACATCGATATTGTACTGAGGTATTGTCACATCAAGAAATACCGGCACTGCCCCATACTGTATGATCGGAGCTATCGTAGTCGGGAACCCACAGGCAACCGTGATGACCTCATCTCCACGTTTTATCTGCCTATCCCCCAGCTCCGGTGCAGTCAAAGCCATAAAAGCTAACAGATTGGCTGACGAACCACTGTTAACCAGGGAAGCATACTTAACACCTATCCACTCTGCAAAGCTTTTCTCAAACTCTTCCGCATAATGTCCGGCAGTCAACCAGAAATCAAGAACTGACTCTGTCGCCGCCTGCATCTCAGAAGCATCAAAAACCCGGGAAGCATAGTTGACTCTCTCCCCAGGTTTAAACTCAGTATCATCTTTCTTAAACTCTTCATAATACTCCGCAATCAAAGACCTGATCTCGGTCCTCGCGGAGGTCTCATCAGACCATCTTGACATAGTATCCTCCATAACCTATATGCTCACCATCGTATCCACGGAGCCTGTCCACTCTTCACGAGGCGCTCAAGTATATTTTTCTCATGCAAGTTGTCCATGCACTGCCAAAACCCGTCATGAGAATAACTCATCAACTGCCCTTCATCCGCGAGCTTTGATAATACATGCGTCTCAAGAACCGTATCATCATCTCTCAGATACTCAAACACTCCCGGCTCCATAACCATATATCCCGCATTTATCGAGGGTGCATCAGCAGGCTTCTTCTCACGAAACGATCTGACCGAATTGTCATAAGCCACGTCAAGAACGCCCTTCTGCTGTTTC
>JAFSTZ010000162.1 GCA_017445525.1 Eubacterium sp. | reverse complement strand
TCGAGAGCAGATCTCCGAAAAATGTAACTATAGCAGTTACCGGTGTGATCGCGTTGATCCCGGCGACACCTGTTTTTCCGATGAAGTAACCGGCGATGATACTGTCGCTAAGCAGCATCAGATACATCACGGCTTTGGTAAAGGTTCCGGAGATCAGCATGGAACCAAACTTTTTTTCACAAAATCCTTTCATGAAGTTCCTCCCATTATACTTAGTTGTAATACAGGTCGCATATATTTATAAACAGTATCTTATCATAACTCGTATTTTACTAATGTTTGTTTGGGTTGTCAACAGTTTTCTCTCCTAATGAAAAAACAACACAGTATATATCGAGACTGGTGCAGACAGAAGATCAAAAAGAACGCCCTTTGGAGGCGTTCTTTTTGTTGGTTAAGCACAGGACTGCGAGATGAATTTAGTAGTTATGCAGCACGCAGTATGTGCACGAGCAGGGAGGATAATTCCTCTTGCCAGGTTATGATCATGAGAGCTTCCATCTCACTGCCTGTCTACGTCCGACTATGAAGTTTTTATAGATACCGTCCTGCTTCATGAGCTCGTTATGTTTTCCTTTTTGAACGATCCTTCCCTGATCGACAACGAGGATCTGATCGGCATTTCTCACGGTCTTGAGTCTGTGAGCTATCATGATGATAGTCTTTTGTTTGGTCAGATTCTCGATCGCCTGAGTGAGCTCCTTTTCATTTTCCGGATCGACGTTGGCAGTAGCCTCATCCAGAACGATGACCGGAGCATCCTTCATGATGGCACGGGCGATGGCTATCCTCTGTTTTTCACCACCTGATAGTGATGCGCCGCCCTCGCCGATGACTGTTTCATATCCATCGGGAAGTGACATGATGAAGTCATGACAGGCTGCTTTTTTTGCCGCGTCCATAACCTCGTTGATGCTTGCCTCCGGTTTTCCGAATCGGATGTTGTTGGCTATAGTATCCTCAAAAAGATAAATCCGCTGGAAAACAAAGCTGAAGTTCTCCATCAGTGAATCAAAGCTGTAATCTCTGACATCTCTTCCGCCAAGTGTGACACGGCCTTCCTGCACATCCCAGAAACGAGCGATCAGTGATGTTATAGTTGTCTTTCCTCCGCCGGAAGGACCGACGATAGCTGTTGTCGTATTCTCTTTGATATCAAGAGAAACATCATCTATTATCGTCCTGTTTTCATATGCGAAGCTTACATGCTCCAGACTGATATCGTGATTCTTTGGAGTGATATCCTCGCCGTCAATATCCATCTGCGGAGTTTCCAGGATCTCATTTGCCATGTCAACGCCTCTGCCGATGACACGCAGAAGAGCGGTGTATATCCCGGCGCTGTCGAGCGATTCAAATACCATAAATGAACAGAGCAGCATGGTTATCGTATATACCAGTTCCATCGTTCCGTTCAGATAGAAGTATACTGACGCTCCCGCTATGGCTACCCCGGCGAGCTTGCTGATGAGCATCTGGATACCGACTGCCGGTATCGCTGCCAGCTCAGCAGCGATGTCCGCCTTTCTTTTTCTTTCGATGGAGCTTTCGATCTTTGATTTATTTCGTCCGATGATGTTGTAGTTTCTGATCTCTGATATTCCCTGGATATACTCGAGTATAACACCGACCATCTCTTTATCTGCGGAGATTTTTTCTCCGGCAACTCTTGCCACGCTTCTGTTTGTCCAGATATTCATCAACATAAATACGCCGATACCCACCAGCGAGATCAAACCTATCCGGACATCAAAGAAAAACATAAATACAGCTACCACTGCGGTTGTTATCCCACCCTGAAGTACCATCATGACAGCACGGGTTGCGATATCCCCGACTTGTTCCATAGTGTTGGTAGTTACGGATGTGATATGCCCGAGACTGGAATCGTTAAAAAATCCCATCGGAAGGTATCGCAGATGCTCACCGATCTCGATACGTTTTGAAGCGCATGTGTCATATCCGCCTTCGGTCTGAAGCATCATGGAGAAACGATTGATAACCATCTTTCCGAGTGTGCTTACGAGCATAAATCCTACGACCAACATGATTGCATCATTGTCTATATGATTCTCGATAACTGCTTTGATCGCAAAGTAAGCTGCCGGGATCTTCATGGCTGCAAACAGCGCATCCAGTACCCCTAGTACAACTGATTTATAGAATTTATTTCTGTTTTTTTCATTGCAAAAATCGAAAAACTTTTTTAACATCTTAAGCATTTACGGCCTCCCTTCCAAGCATATCATCGGATACTGATTCGGTGTCATCATCCTTTGATGAGATGTGGGCAGCCCACATATTTTTATACAGTTTACATGTCCTCAAAAGCTCGTCCTGTGTACCGGATGCTTCGACTTTGCCATCATTTATAACAAAGATTTTATCTGCATCAACTATAGTGGAAAGTCTGTGTGCTATCACGATCAGTGTTTTATCCTTAACGAGCTTGGCGACACTTGACTGTACCAGTGCCTCGTTCTCCGGATCGGTGTAAGCTGTGGCCTCATCGAGGATGACTACAGGCGCATCCTTTAACATAGCTCGTGCGATGCATATCCTCTGTCGTTCTCCTCCGGACAGATGTCCGCCGGCTCCGCCGACTATTGTATCATATCCGTTCTCCAGTCCTAGGATGAAGTCGTGACAGCCGGTTGCCTTCGCTGCATTTATCACATCCTCATCCGTAGCGCCCGCACGTCCGAGTCGTATGTTTTCCTTTACAGACATATCAAACAAGTAGTTTTCCTGAGCTACATAGGAGATCTGTCCCATGTAGTACTCAAGCGGGATATCCTTTACATCAACTCCGCCGTACAGAACAGATCCCGAGTCAGGATCCCACAGAGAGTCGATCAGCCTTGCGATAGTGCTCTTACCTGATCCCGATGGACCGACTATAGCGGCAACCTCCCCCTGCTTTATCTTTATATTTATACCATGTAGGACCTCTTCGTCCTTGTAGGTAAATCTGACATCATTAAGCTCGATATCCGAGTTCTCCGGCTGTTTTGTGAGCGAGGAAGGTCTCACCATATCTTTTCGTTCGAGGATCTCTATCACTTCGCCGAAGATCGTATTTATCTTTAACAGATCATCCGTATATGAAAAAGCGACTATGAGAGGCGTGATGAGTCCGGCAGAGAGGATGATACCCGTGATAAAACCATCCGCTGAAAGCTGCCCGTTTTTCACCAGGAGTATACCGATGGGGAGAACGCCCAAAAAGGTTGCCGGTAAAAATGCCATGGTTCCCGACTGAGGCCATATGCATCTTCTCATCCAGTTGATGAATACGTCGGCGCCTTCTCTTGCTGCCACTACGAACTTCTCGTATGAGCTTCCTGTTTTGCCGAATGCCTTTATGACCTCGATACCATTTATATACTCAACTGCAGTGTCGTTGAGTTTTTTTGTTTTCTCCACTGAAAGCTCATATCCGCCCTTGCTTTTTACAAACATTATTATCATAAAAATGAGCCCGATCCCGGCACCTACGAGGTTGGCAAGGCCCAATCGCCAATCGATGATCATGATGTAAACAAACATCACCAGTGGGAGCAAAAGATTAGCCGTAAACTCCGGGACGATATGCGCCAAAGTGGTCTCCATGGAGTCGACTCTCTCGACGATGATATTTTTATAAGTACCGCTGCTATCGTCGAGTACAGATCCGAGTGGGATCTTAGACAGCTTCTCACACAGCTGTTTTCTGATCCCGGCCAGTACCGTGAAGGTCGCCACATGTGACAGGGACGTTGAGATGGAGTGGAGTGTGAGTCGTATCACCCAGGAAAGCCCCATGAACAATACCTGTCGCAAGTAGTAATCCCAGTCTTTGTTCCCGGCGAGAAGTTCTTTGACCATATCAGCGATGATAAGATACGGGACAAAAGAAGCTGCCACGCCGAGTATGGCGAGCAGTACACTTCCGCCGAAAAACGCCTTCTTCCTGCCCGCAAACTCCATGATCCAGGACAGTATTCCTCTTTTTTTCATTTTTGCCTCCTTTATGTGTAAGAATGAGAGTGAATAAATGAATGTTAGATATATCTGCTTTAGGTTAGGTATATCTAACCATAGGGAATACTATCATATATGCGGTGAGTTGTCAAGTGAAATGTAGTTTGCCGAAGGCACATACTCTCAGAATGGGGGGACAGCCATGAATAGTAGCTGTCACGGAATTATTGACAGATGTTTCCTTTATGTTATAATGAAAGCATTGATCCGGACGACAGACTGTTATTTATAACGAGAAATATATACTGCAATCGGCAGTTTTTGCAGATGTTTTATTATATGATGAAGAGACATCATATAAATAGCTTTGACATAGTCGGCTGCCTGTCGGATGATGAACTCGAAAGTCAGGATGACTATGAGATACTTAAGTACATACAGGAAGTGATAGCACTGTTGTCCTGGGGAAGAAAGGTGATGGAATTGATAGTGCCTGGTGATAGACATCGGTAAGAGCATAGAAGCATGGCTGACGGGCGAGGAACGCTCGAGGGTGGTATGATATTTTTCAAGGCTCATATTATTCACACGACCACACTATCTATACCCTCGCCAGTATCTGTCTCACTGAGGATAAATAACCGCTGCCAAAGAGATTCAGGTGGTTTAATAATTGATAAAGATTGTAAAAATCTTTTCTGTCAGCATAGCCGGGCTGAAGTGATGACGCCTCATTATACGACATATAGAAGCTTTCGGGGCATCTGCCAAAAAGCTCGGTCATAGCGAGATCCACTTCCGGATGCCCTATATCCACTGCCGGATCGATGATCCATGCTTTGCCGTCATTCCCTGTCATATGATTGCCTGACCACAGATCACCGTGAACCAAAGAAGGATGATCTGGTTCAATATAATAATCATCCATGTGATCCAGCAGCCGGTCACGCTTCTTTCTGTCCGCATCACTTAAGTATCTGTCAGCCATACGAAACTGCGGCTCCAACCTGCAATCACGAAAGAACTCAAGAAAGGTATCCCTGCGATCATTTATCTGTCTTGTAGCACCGATAAAGTTGTCTTCATCAAATCCAAAGTGATCATAGCTCACCGCATGCATGGCAGCTAATTCTGTCCCGAAGGTCTCCCAATACTTGTCTATTTTTCTTTCGCTCCTTATAAATGACAGCAATAAAAATGAATATGAATTCCCATCGGTGCCATATCCCAAAACCTCCGGCACACCGATCGCATGAGTGTTAGCAATCGCCTTCAGACCAGACATCTCGGCAGTAAAAAACGGATCATTTTTAACAGTATTTGTTTTCATAAAAATACAACCGCCATCACTTAGTTCAAGTGCATATGCATTGTTGATATCACCGCCGCTTACAGGTCGCTTGTTTACAATATGGACACTGTCACCGACGATATCATGTATTGCTGTAATTAAGGAGGTATATTTATTTAAATATTGTGTTGCCATATTTATCTCTCTTTCATAAGGTAAAGTTGTTTCTTTCATCATCATACAGGAATTCTCTTTTTTCAGTGATTTTCTCAAATTCTTCTTGATTGTTTTCACTATATGTAGTAGAATTAGAACAGTGCTACCCATACGGTGGCGGTTAGCCCTCTTTTTCGGAGGGTATCTATATAAGCCCTCTGAGGTAATTGTTAGCAGTTTGCTGAAAGTCTGTCCACTCGTGGATAGACTAAAAGGGGGTGAGTGGATGACGGTACTGGATTTCATTGCCATTATTGGCTACACCGTTATGGTGTTTGAGTCCGGCTATCGCTTCGGACGCAAATATAGAAAATAGCCGCCTCCCTCGAAAAGACGCGACTATTTTCGTAATCATTTTCTTGGGCTAACCGCACTGGGTAGCACCTTTTATGCTTAAAGTCTATACT
>JAFSTZ010000161.1 GCA_017445525.1 Eubacterium sp. | reverse complement strand
TTCGGATATCGTGAGACTTATCATCACCGGACTTTTGGGAGTGTTGATCGGACTTCTGATGCCGATCCTAAATGAGTATGCATATGACAGTTTTATACCGGGTGGAGATAAGGATGGTCTTTTGCAGATTGGTGTACTTCTCCTGTCGTGTTCACTTGGAGCGATATCATTTACGGTTGTGAAAAATATTGCGACGCTGCGATCGCTGAATGCGGTAAAGTACGCTCTTCAATCTGCTGTTTTTGACAGACTTTTTCACCTGCCGGAAAGTTTTTACAGAGATTATGATGCGGCGGAGCTAGGTATCAAATCAACGGAGATATCAAATATCTGTCTGGTTGCGGGGTCGGGAACGATAGCGGCAGTTATATCATTTGTCTTTTCATTTTTGTATCTGTTCCAGATGTTCAGGTACGGGGGAAGTATGGCTTTGGTGGCGATAGTGATCCTTGCTATCGTAGTCATATTTGTCATAGTAATGGGTGTATGGCAACTGCGTTATGAGAAGAAGAAACTAACAGAGGATATCGAAGCACAGTCGATGATGTACCAGACTATACGCGGAGTATCAAAGCTACGTATGGCAGGTGCTGAGGAGAGAAGTCTGCAAAGATATGTGGAGAAACTCGTATCTTCTCAGAAGATAAATGAGAAAAGTGAGACTATCACAAATATTACCATGGCGTTGATGTCAGGATCTTCGATACTGTTCTCCATCATTTTTTATACAATGATGGTAAATGATGACATGGGTTTGACGGTAGGTGAGTTTGCTGCATTTACATCAGCTTTTGGCGCTTTTTCCATGGCGGTGTTTACGCTGGCTGAAAACTTCCTCACCGTAAACATGGTAAAGCCCATGTATGAAAACATGAAACCTATTCTCCAGACCTTGCCTGAAAGCACGGGAAATGCTGCTATGCCGGGAGATCTGCAGGGTGAGATAGAGATAATCGGAGTCACATTCGGCTATGATAAGGAACAGGAGCCCGTGCTGAAAGACTTCAGTCTGCATGTCAGACCCGGTGAGTATATCGGAGTAGTCGGTCCTTCCGGATGTGGTAAGTCAACGTTGCTCAAACTGCTTTTGGGATTTGAGAAACCGCAGAGAGGAAAGATATACTATGATAACCTGGATATTGACAGTCTTGATAAAGCTGAACTCAGAAAAAAGTTTGGAGTTGTGTTGCAGGACGGAGGATTGATACCAGGAAGCATATATGAAAACATCTCCATCACGGCGACTGATGTCACGAGGGAGAGAGTCGATGAGGTAGTAGATGAAGTAGGACTCGGTGAAGATATTGCGCAGATGCCCATGGGATTGCACACGGTGGTGTCGGAGGAATCCGGCACGATATCGGGAGGACAGAAGCAGAGGATCCTGATCGCAAGGGCTATCATAGGCAAACCGAAGCTTATTTTTCTCGATGAGGCTACGAGCGCACTTGACAATACGACTCAGGCGCAGATCGTCGAAACACTGGATAAATTGGATGCGACGAAGATCGTGATAGCGCATCGTCTGTCTACCGTGATAGGGTGCGATCGCATCATCGTGATGGATGAAGGCAGGATAAAGGAAGAAGGAACATATGATGAACTTATGAAAAGAAAGGGGATGTTCTATGAGCTTGCAAGCAGGCAGCTTTCCTGACAGAGGGAGAGAAAAAAAGCAAACATTTGAAAAAGTGTAGAGAAATTGATGAGGGAAACCTGTGATCATGAAAAAGAACAGAAGAAATAAGAAGATTATATCAGTCGTTACAAAGTGGCTTGTTTTAGCCGTGAGTGTGGCATGTGTACTGTCAATGGTATTTACATATCTGATTTTGTATGAGCGTACTCAAAACGATGTTTATAAATTGCTTGAACAAAATTCACATGATCTGATCAATGATGTTTATAGACAAACTGATGAAGATTTTCTGTGGAATCGGGTTGGCCACTATCAAGCCGAAATCGCTACGGCAAACCTGAAATATCCTGAAATACTGAATGCGGATTTTGAGGAACATTCAGACGAGTATGACGAGTATTCCGTGATTAATAATGAAGGAAAGATCACAGCTTCGTCAGAAAGAGAATTATGCGGAGAAAATGTACTTACAAGCAACAAGAAAAACTATGAGGGAGTAGCACGAGTACTAAAAGATTATTTAAAACGTAAAGACAGTCTTAAAAAGGTTTCTGTACTGATTAGTTATGGGGATTCTGAAGAACTTTGCATGGCTCTCGATGGTAAGAGAAAGCTTTATTATTATGGGATGTCTATGCAGGATTGGAGCGGAGTGATCGTTTACGGTGTCAACCAAGAGTTGTATGATAACAACTGTGATGCAGAAAGCTCGGAAATAGCCACATATCGACATATCGGTCGAGAGGGGTATATGTTGGTCGTTGGTAGAGATGATCTGCTCATATATGGTGGTACCACGGGTGCTAGATATGCAGAGAGTTTTCCTCATCCTGAATTGGTCTCTGATATGGTTGAGGTTGATTATCAAATGGAAAGAGAAGGAGAAAAGATTACCAGAGGTCGGGCAGATTTTTACGGAGTTCCATCATATTATGCGATATCGGGAATTAAAAACACTTTGGTGGTAGCGGTCTATCCGGTAAGCGAAGCTCATGAATCGATGGACCGTACACTGAGATACACACTTGCAACGGAAATTGCAGTATTTCTCGTGTTGTTTATACTGATTTTACTACTCGAGAAAAAGCTTGTAATAAATGATATTCACAGGGTGAACGAAACACTTAATTCTATCACGCAGGGCGACCTTGAGGCAAAAGCCGATGTGCGCAGGACTTATGAGTTTGATGCACTTTCAACAGATATAAATACAACCGTCGACAAACTGAAACTACTTATAAAAGAAGCAGAGGAAAGGATTGATGAGGAGCTGGCACTTGCGGCAAAGATACAGTCATCTTTCATCCCTCATGAGTTTCCGCCGTTTCCGGATAGAGATGAGTTTGAGTTGTATGCATCCATGATCCCGGCGAAGGAAGTGGGGGGAGATTTTTATGACTACTTCTTTGTTGATGAGGATCATCTGGCACTCGTGATGGCGGATGTATCGGGTAAAGGTATCCCTGCTGCCATGTTTATGGTGATGACAAAGGATGAGCTGAGACACTCTGTCATGAAACACGGAACGGATGTTGCTGAGGCAGCGAGGGAAGTAAACCTCGAGCTTATAAAGGAAAACGATGCGGGACTATTTGTCACAGTATGGCTCGGTGTCCTGACAGTATCGACGGGGCACGTGGACTATGTCGATGCCGGTCATGAGTATCCGGCCATATCTCATGCGGGAGGTGAGTTTGTAGCCGATGAGGATGAGCACAGCATACCGTTGGCTGCGAGAAAGAAAGCGAAGTTTGATGCCGGATCATTTATATTAAGTCCCGGGGATATCCTCTATCTGTATACTGATGGTGTCACTGAGGCGAACGACTCGGAAGGAGAGATGTTCAGGAGAAGCAGGATGCTTGAAGCTCTGAACTCAGACAGAGAGGCACCGGTACAGGATATCGATGACAATGTCAGAAAAGCTGTCGCAGAATTCGTTCAGGATGCACCGCAGTTTGATGATACGACGACGCTTTGCTTAAGATACAAAGGGAAATAGATTTTTTAAAAAATGTCGCATTGGAAAAAACAGTGCGTATATATAAGCGAAAGCAAACAAAACACCCTGAAATGTCAAAACAAAGGAGAAGAACAATGACAGTAACAAAAACATTTGAAGGAACAACACTAACAGTTGCTATTGAAGGAAAAATCGATGTAGTTACTTCGCCAATGCTTGAAGAAGAGTTAGGTAAACTTGAAAGAGTTGAAGATCTCATCTTTGACCTGAAGGACACCTTGTATATCTCATCTGCTGGGCTCCGCGTACTCTTATCAGCACAGAAGATCATGGATGACAGAGAGAGTATGGTGATCAGAAACGCAAATGAGGATGTCATGGATATCTTCAAGGAAACAGGGTTTTTGAAAATACTTGATGTAGAGGTATAAAAATAAGTCGCATCGTAAAGAACAGTGCATATATATAAGTGAAAACAAACAAAACACCCTGTGAGGTCAAAACAAAGGAGGGATCTGTTATGTCTGATGATATGGAGAAGATGCTTAAGGGAGTTGATTTTACCAAGGGAAGCGATCATAAAGCAAGATTGAAAAAACAGCTGTTTGAATCATCGGACGAGATCGGGCTTGATGATATGGAGATGGTCTCGGCAGCGGTCATAAACAAGGATGTATATCTGGTAGAGATACCCGGGAAGATAGAGCACTGCGGAGCATGCGGTAGACTCGGCCCGATAGGAGCTTTTTGTCCATGTGGTTTTTGGTATGGAGAATGAAAGGAGAAAATCTATGAAAAGAATGCTTGCAAAAACGCTGGTAGTAGTGCTGCTGTTGACGTCAGTGGCGGTTCCTGTAGACGAGGAAAAGACAGTAAGTGCTGCTGCAAAGAAACCAAAGCTCAGTATAAGCCAAAGCGTGCTTGAACGGGGAGAGAAAAAGACACTAAAAGTAAAACCGAATGGGAACAGGATAATCAAAGTCACATGGAGATCAACTGATACCAAGGTGGCAAAAGTATCTTCCAAGGGTGTGGTTTCAGCGACCGGAGCCGGCTCCGCTACCATCAAAGCATCTTTCAAGATAAATGGAGCGAAGAAGACTACACTTAACTGCAAGGTTGATGTATTTGTCTGGAAGACGGCGGAAGATACAACGATCACCGATGAGATCAAAGGTCTGGTAAAGAAAGTAGCCGCCTCTACTGACGGCACAACCTTTGAGCCCCTCGAGTTACTTGCTACCCAGATGGAGTTTGGACGTAATTACAGGGTCATGTGCAGATCAACAAAGGTAGCTCAGGATCCCGCACCGTACTATACCATATTGGAGATCAACCAGACAAAACAGGGAAAGCTAAGCGGATTTCAGGTTATAGCCGAAACGGAAAAGCTGTTTAAAAATGTACCGATAGCAACGGATATTTCCATGACTCAGATCGCTTATGATCCTTCATGGGAGTACGGTGACAAGGCGAAGATAACAAGTGGTATCGCTACGCTTTATAAGGTTACATCTAAGAATGCAAAAGGGAAAACAATTTGTTTAAATGCCGGACACGGAACTGAAGGCGGTACTGCTGTGAAGGTGCCCTGTCATCCTGATGGCAGCCCAAAGTTAGTTTCAGGATCTACCAGTGCCGGCAGCACAGAGGCGACAGCGGTTTCAGCCGGGATGACATTTTTAGACGGAACACCGGAGCCTGTAGGAACGCTGAAGGCAGCTATGAAAGCGAAGTCTGTGTTGTTGGAGAGCGGATACGGTGTGCTGATGATACGCGAGACTGATGATGTGCAGCTCGACAACCTCGCACGTACACTTATTGCCAACAACAATGCAGATTGTCATATAGCGATCCACTACGACGTGAATGTCAAAACCAGAGATGCGGGCGTATTTTTCTGTAGTATCCCGGATGATGAGAGATATAAAAATATGGAGCCTGTCAAGACCTGGTGGCAGGAGCATATGAAGCTTGGCAGAGCGTGTGTGGACGGCCTTGTAGAGGCAGGACTTACGAGAAAAGGAACCGGAGAGCTGGAGATGGATCTGACTCAGACATCGTTTAGTACGGTTCCGTCTATCGACCTTGAGGTAGGAAACCAGGTTTCGCTTTTGACCGATGACCGACTTGGCATGGTAGCAAGTGGGATCCTCAAGGGATTGGATATATATTATGGTTACAGAAAGGCACCTTCCAAGCCGACGTCTACTGCAAAGCCTACAACTGCGCCCGTTGCAGGTCAGGGCAATCTCACCTATCAGTCAGATGTAACAAAAGAGATGACCTCGTACACCTACTGGGCGAAGCTTGCCGGAGATGCTGACAAGGTTCTGATGACCGATAAGGCGATCAGTGCAAAGAATCAAAAGATCATATCAGATCCGGAAACGAATATGTTTGATCTGAGAAATATGCCTTTGGAGTTTGACACAACACCCGCTGAACGCAGAGATAAGCTGGCAGAGAGTACGATCAAGGAAATTACGGATCGTATAGGCACCAGAAACTCGATCTTTGTGGATGGTGTCGAGTATGATAAAACTGCGATCGATACGTGGTTTGCCGGGATAAAGAAAAATATCTCCG
>JAFSTZ010000160.1 GCA_017445525.1 Eubacterium sp. | reverse complement strand
TGCCTCATCACCGTCGGTTGTGACAGTCACGATCACATCATCACAGTGCTTCATCAGCATACGTATAAGCTCATACTGAACCGGAGTAAAGCCGGTAAAATCATCGAGACAGATCATGGCATTTTTCAAAAATGATAGCTTCCCGACCATCCCTGCCAGCATCGGGATCAGTTCCTCGGACATACGGTATGTCTCGCCCATCCTGTCCATGAGAGCATCATATATCAGCTTCAGATCCCTCAGCTTGGCCGATGTCCTGCCGTCATCGCCGAGAGCATCGATGAGGCCTGCCATGTCATCATCAGATATATCATACTCCAAAAACTCACTTAAAAGAGACTTGCATTCATCCAGGAATCCCGGACGATCAAGTCCCTTTGTAAAAAACTCGAGATCATTTTTATGCTCTATAAAAATCTTGCGAAGCAGCATGACCTTGCCTTCATCGGTAAGTATCCTCCTGGTTCTGCCTCTATACTCCTCGAGCGCCCTGACAGCGAGACGCTTGAAACTCAGAACATCGATATTCATGATGCCCTGCGACCGCGAGGCGGAATCCGTCTGTAACTCCGAGGCAAGAACCACCTGAGACTCCGGACTGCCGGAGACGTCTGAACGATCACGATATGTTCCCATCCGTTCCAGAATCATGCCCGTAGCTTCCTGTGAAAACTGATCAGGAACAAGCACGAATACGTTCTTGTTCCTGTCAGACTTTGCTATCTTTACTACTTCATCAAATGCATAAGTGGTCTTGCCGCTGCCGGCCACTCCCATGATAATTCTAAGTGACATATGTCTCCTTTTCTAACCCATGCCCTGATCAAAACATATAACAATTCCACAGTAATAAACCTGTTGATCCGGTTAAGCAATGTTTTACTGTATCAGCCAGAGGCTTGCATCCGCATCACTCGGCATCCTCAGATCCCCTCTCGGGGAAAGCCCCACTGTGCCTACCTTCGGTCCGTCCGGAAGACATGACCTCTTGTACTGCTGTGAGAAAAATCTCTTTATAAATACATTCAGCCAGTGCCTGATAGTTTCCTCGTCGTACTCTCCCTCAAATGCCCTCGTCGCAAGTCGCATGATCTTCTCCACTGTGGCTCCGGTTCTCAACAGATAGTATAAAAAGAAATCATGCAGCTCATACGGACCAACTATATCCTCCGTACTCTGAGATATCTGACCGTCCTTCGGCGGCAGAAGTTCAGGGCTGATCGGCGTATCCAGTATATCATTCAAAACAGCTTTCAGTCCCTCGCTCTCCGCCGTATCAGCATAATACCTAACCAGATATCTGACAAGCGTCTTCGGCACGGAAGCGTTCACTCCGTACATGGACATATGGTCACCATTGTAGGTTGCCCATCCGAGAGCAAGCTCAGACATATCGCCTGTACCGACCACCAGGCCACCTACCTGATTGGCAATATCCATGAGTACCTGAGTACGCTCTCTCGCCTGAGCGTTCTCATAAGTAACATCGTGAACATCCTCAGACTGTCCGATATCACGGAAATGCTGTCTTACGCTCTCGCAGATATTTATCTCCCTGAAGTTTGCTCCGATCTCCTGTGCAAGCTTTACTGCATTATCATGTGTGCGATCCGTGGTACCGAAACACGGCATGGTGATCGCATGAATACCTTTTTTATCAAGCCCAAGCTTATCAAAAGCTGCTGCACACACAAGAAGAGCAAGTGTCGAATCGAGACCTCCGGAAAGACCGATAACTACATCCTTGCAACCTATCGCACTGATACGCTTTGAGAGTCCCGCTACCTGGATATGGGTTATCTCTTTGACACGCTCTGCTTTTTTCTGCTCATCGGAGGGTACAAAAGGAAGCCTAGAGTAATTCCTCGTAAGTATGGTTTCCCTGGGTGCCCCGATATCAAACACCATCTTCCTGTAACCCTCCGACTGAGTATCTGTTATGGTCGGATAGGCTTTCAGATGATGTCTTACAGATAAAAGATGTGATAAATCTATCTCGGTGATAAGAGCTTTATTATCATCAAACGGAAGTGTCTCCGCTATCAGTCTGCCGTTCTCGGCAACCATGTTGTGTCCGGCAAAAACAAGGTCTGTAGTGGACTCGCCCTCTCCGGCGTTAGCATATATATAACCGCACGCCAGTCTGCCCGACTGTCCTACAACCAGGTTCCTTCGGAAAGCTGCCTTGCCTGCAGTTTCGTTGCTTGCAGAGAGATTCGCTATGATCAGTGCCCCTGCTCTCGCATGCTCGGATGAAGGTGTCCCCGGTGCCCACAGATCCTCACATATCTCCACACCAAATGAAAACTCGGGTATCCATGTATCCTCAAAGATAAGTCTGGTTCCGATAGGTGCGGCATCCTCCCCGAGCATGATCTCACCCATATCAGGCTCACCGGACTTAAAATATCTCATCTCGTAAAACTCTTTATAATTCGGCAGATATGTCTTTGGTACGACGCCCAACACCTTGCCACCGCTGACAACAACTGCGGTATTATATATCTGTCCATAGTGAGACAGAGGCATACCGAGAACCGTTACCAGATCAAGCTCAGCAGTCCTGTATAAATACTCATACAATGCTTCTTTTGCACCCTGCAAAAGAACATGAGTCAGAAAAAGATCACCACAGGTATATCCCGTGATCGACAACTCCGGAAAGACCAAAAGCTTAACTCCGACCGCCGCCATCTCCTCGGCTCTCTCCACCATCTCTTTAACATTCTTCTCAGGAGCGGCCACATACACACGTGGTGTAACTGCTGCTACCTTGATAAATCCGTCCTTCATCCGTGGGTTCCCCTTTCATCTATAATGCAATAATATCAGTTCCCGTGTATAAGATTCGACTGCGTTTTATATTCCTTAACTTCTTATCTGCCTAAGCAAAAGGCAGCGACGGTTCGCTGCCCCGATACACATATATTATCCCGAAATGCCGGCTTCTGTTTTTTGACTCCTAGCAAAGGCTAGGTGGGCAACCGCACGCAACTTTCTGCCTTCCGTTGCTATGTAGACATAAGTACTTACATGCATATAGCACATAAGCAGTGACGGCCCGACATCCGGCTGCAAATATAGGAATCCCTTTTAAAGTGTTGTAGGTTCAAAAATACAGAAGTTGTCGTACACTCCAGGAAGTTTTTTCTCATGGAAACAGTGTACCATATTCCGAGATATAAATCAAGATAAATTTCAAATTCAATACACCACCGGCTCCCCCGGATGATCATTCTTGATGTGCTTCTTCAATTCATCCCGACTTGAATAACTATTTGAACAATACTGACAAAAATAATCTTTTTTACCTTTTGTTTTTTTGTTAACACCACCGTTGATAGTCTGAAGTTCTTCTTCGTTTAATTCCTGTTTTTCTGCCATGGCTCCTACCTCCTGTTCCTGTTACTTTTCTTTACTCTGTTGCTTTCTGCATGGTTAGTGTATTGTTTAATATTCCTCTATGATCGAGTTCTTTTACACATGGTAAAAGTATACCACATTCACTCACTCATGTCAAAACAATTTGTTGTCAAAAATCATCGGAGTATCCTGTCGACCATCACTCATCAGACTCACTCCGGTATAAACTCTATCACTTCGTCGT
>JAFSTZ010000159.1 GCA_017445525.1 Eubacterium sp. | reverse complement strand
TTTCCATAGTACATCCTTCCACCCCTTCCTGCGCCGGCAGGCATTGCAGGAGTTTCTTCTTTGATGTTGGCAACAACAGACTCGGTAGTGAGCAGTGTTGAAGCTACGCTGGTAGCGTTCTGCAGCGCACTGCGTGTAACCTTTGCAGGGTCAAGTATGCCGGACTTAACCATATCCACATACTGCTCGCTAAGTGCATCAAAGCCGATACCCTTTTTCTCACTGCGGACACGGTTTACAATAACAGATCCCTCGAGACCTGCATTCTCCACGATACGACGAAGTGGAGCCTCTAAAGCCATACTGATGATGTTTGCTCCTGTCTTCTCGTCTCCTTCAAGCTCGGATGCAACCTTCTCTACATCATCAATTGCGTGAACATATGCCGATCCGCCTCCGGAGATGATTCCTTCTTCCACTGCAGCACGTGTAGCGGCAAGAGCATCCTCCATACGCATCTTGGCTTCCTTCATCTCAGTCTCAGTTGCGGCACCTACACGGATAACAGCAACACCGCCTGCGAGCTTAGCCAGACGCTCCTGCAGTTTCTCACGATCGAAATCAGATGTTGTCTCATCTATCTGGTTCTTGATCTGGGCAACACGATCCTTGATATCCTTCTTCTTGCCCTCACCGTCAACGATGATGGTGTTCTCCTTCTGAACCTTAACGCTCTTTGCACGTCCAAGCTGAGCCATAGTGGTCTCCTTCAGATCCAGACCAAGCTCATCGGAGATAACCTCACCACCTGTGAGGATAGCGATATCCTTCAGCATCTCCTTGCGGCGATCGCCGTAACCCGGAGCCTTGACTGCTACTACATTGAAGGTTCCGCGAAGCTTATTGATAACAAGTGTTGAAAGAGCCTCACCCTCAACATCCTCAGCGATGATGAGAAGTCTCGCACCCTGCTGTACCACCTGCTCCAGAAGCGGCAGGATATCCTGAATGTTGGAGATCTTCTTGTCTGTGATAAGGATGTACGGATCCTCGAGCTCTGCCTCCATCTTGTCCATGTTGGTGCACATATATGCTGAAACATAACCACGGTCAAACTGCATACCTTCAACGAGCTCAAGCTCTGTCTTCATGGTCTTTGACTCCTCGATGGTGATGACACCGTCACCGGTAACCTTGTCCATCGCATCAGCAACCATCTGTCCGACTTCCTCATCACCTGCAGAGATCGCAGCAACCTTAGCGATCTGATCCTTGCCCTGAAGCTTGGAGCTCATCTTCTTGATAGACTCAACAGCTGCGTCAGTAGCCTTCTTCGTACCCTTGCGCAGGATGATCGGGTTTGCGCCTGCAGCCAGGTTCTTCATACCTTCATTTACCATAGCCTGTGCAAGCACGGTAGCTGTGGTAGTACCGTCACCGGCAACATCGTTAGTCTTGGTAGCAACTTCCTTGACGAGCTGAGCACCCATGTTCTCGAAAGCGTCCTCAAGCTCGATCTCCTTTGCGATAGTCACACAGTCGTGTGTGATAAGCGGTGCACCGTATGACTTGTCAAGAACTACATTTCTACCTTTGGGTCCAAGAGTAACCCTGACTGTATCTGAAAGCTGGTTTACACCACTCTCAAGCGCTGCTCTCGCATCAGCGCCGTACTTAATCTCTTTTGCCATCTTGTTCACTCCTCTCTTACTTTACTATAGCCAAAATATCGTTCTGCTTAACGATAACATAGTCCTCACCGTCAAGCTTAACATCTGTACCTGCATAACGGGAATAGATAACCTGATCCCCTTTCTTTACTGACATCGCTACTTCCTTGCCGTCAACCATGCCTCCCGGTCCTACTGCTATGACCTCTGCCTGCTGAGGCTTCTCCTGTGCTGATCCGGGCAGCACGATCCCTGATTTTGTTGTTTCCTCTGCATCAAGCTGCTTGAGCACAACACGATCTGCTAAAGGTACTAACTTCATGATCTATCCTTCCTTTCTGTCGTTCGATTTGTTAGCACTCTATGTCTATGAGTGCTAAACACTGTACATATAATATCATTCATAGAAAAAAATGCAACATAAAAGTCTTTGTCAATTATATAGTTTTCTTTATTTTTCTTAAAAATGCTCCCGTTTACTCCGTTTTTCTCATTTTTTTGCTTTTTTGGTAAGTTTTGCTTTATATTTTTGCACCGATATAGTAGAATATTCTTATATGTCACTCCCCATCATAAGGAGATTGCTGTGAAGTAGCAATAGAGTGCCGAAGACACGGATTCTCCGCATGAAGAGTGAAACCTGCGCTTCGCTACGGATAGGCACGGTGCCCGGAATCATAGATTCCGACCGTTGCACTAAGCCGTGAATAGCAACTATTTCTATACTAAACTACGAGGCCACGCATAAGGAGGCTCCTGATGAAAGAACTGTACATAAAATTTATATCAGTTATTATACTTTTAGGCACGATACTGGTTATCATGCAATTCACGCTCGGATTTGGCAGCACATTTCTATCATTGAACTCGCTGCTGACCTCCACTGCCTCATCTCTGCTGTCATCGACGAACAAAGAGATCACGCAGAATATTAATCTAAAGCTGACTCGTATGATACAGGTCGGCGATCAGGTCGCGATGAACGATTCTTTCAAAAACTATAACCGCAACGAAGCAAAGATGGCTGAAGAACAAACCGTCAACACTGAGCTGAATCTCGGAAGGACCATAACCACACTCTCCTCTGTAGATGACTTCTGTGACTGCTGTGTCATCTTTTCAAACGGTACATATCTCGGACAGGTAGATGCTTATACACTGAAGCACTTTCCACCGAACGAGATATATGAGTACTTCTCCGATCTCAGTGAACGTGACATCGAGAACTTCAAGGTAGGCAAGGACGGCGATTACTCGAGGATATACTACTCCAAGGCCATCAACTCGTCATCGATCATACTCATATCCATCCTCAAAGAAAGTCTGGATCCGATATTCTACGATGCCGAGGAGAACTACAACCTCACTCTCCGTATGACAACAACGGACTATACACTACTGTATACCGGCGAGGATGAAGAGGAAGTCGGAAGCAAATTAAATGAGGACCTGTCGCAGGTGATAGCGTCTTCAGATCATCTCCAGACCATACTGCGCGGATACGTCATCGCATCCGACAAAACTATAAACGGTTGGTTCATCACGTCTACCATCCCGGAAGACACACTGATGGGTGAGAACAAAGGCCTCCGAAGCCTGTATGTGATACTCTCTGCTGCTATCATCATACTTTCAGGCATCCTGCTGTTCTTCCTGTGCAGGCAGGTCAAAAAACGTCTGACCAAGATCGCAGAGATCGAAGCCAACCTGGATGATTATACTGACATCGACAATATAAATATAAATGGCTAAAGCCGGGAGGAAACAGATTTGAGACAGAAAAATGATACTCCCATGACCGATGAGAGCGACAGCTTCTTAAAGCGTATCCGCGGTCAGATCCGTCTCCTCGGTTTTGCAGCCGTGGGGTCGCTGGTATTTATAGGTATCATCGCAGTCATAGCTCTGTGGCGTTCAAACGTCAATACCAACATCATGAGCCGACTAAACACCATCGCAAACTATCAATACGAGATCAGCACTCTCGAAAACACTACCAATACATCCATGAAGAGGATAGACGAGATACTGGATAAGTTCGAAAAGATGGATGAGGCGGCACAGATCGCCAACGACAGTCTCCTGAGTGCACAATCTGTGAATGATATCAAGAACATATCAAGAGATATAAAAAGACTCAGCAAAAACTACAAAAAGCTTGCCGAGATATCGGAAACCAGAGGATATACCACAAACAAGGGATTATATAAAGAATACACTGAGAATGACGAGATACTGTACTCTACTCTCTCGTATCTTTCAACTCGTCTTTCTGACAAGCTACCCAGCGGAGAGTCTTATCTGGATCTGGCATACAATCTGACAACGACGGTCTCCAACTACTCATCAGGTGTGCTTGAAGGAAACACCGTCGGTGGTGCCAGCTGGCTGATCTACGGCGTACTGCGCACACTGGAGCGTAGTATAACTGTAGACTCTGCAGAGGTACCTGAGCTCAAACCGCTCATCCATGTTATAGAAAAAAGCCGTGAGATCATCATGCAGATGATCAGTCTGGACAGCGAATACATCACCATACACAACAACAATGCAAAGCTGTTTGAGCACCTTTCATCCATCACAACACGCACCAGGACCAACGAGGAATCCGTCACATCCATCGAGCAGAACAGCCTTCTGATCATGATGGCTATACTCATAGTTATACTCGTAACATACATATTTTTCCACACTCAGTTACTGCGAAGAGACCTAAGCCAGAGTATAACCATGTTCAACGAGCTGCTTGTGGCAAAAGCAGCAAACGACGCGCAGAGCTCATTTCTCTCGACGGTCTCACACGAGATACGTACCCCTATAAATGCCATCATGGGCATGAACGAGATCATCATCCGCGAGTCGCAGAACAAACAGATCGAGAGATATGCGCTCGAGATCAAGGACTCCAGCCGTACTTTGCTGTCCCTTGTAAACGACCTTCTGGACAGCTCGAGACTCGACGCCGACAAGCTAAAGATCATCCCTGTGGAGTACGACCTCGCCTCTTCCATCTCCGACCTGACAAATATGATCACGTCGCGAGCAAAGGAAAAGAACCTGAACCTGTTTGTAAACGTAAACGATTCACTCCCTCATATGCTTTTCGGAGATGAGATCCGCATCAAGCAGTGCGTGCTGAACCTGCTTACCAACGCGGTTAAGTACACTGAAACCGGCTCCATCACCATGAACGTAGACTACGAGTCTGTCAACCGTGGCTCCATCATCCTCAAATTCCAGGTCATCGACACCGGCATCGGTATGAAGGAGGAGGATATAAATCATATCTACGAGCGTTTCTCCCGCTTCGACGAAAAGCGCAACAGAAACATCGAGGGAACCGGCCTGGGTATGAATATCGTAAACAGACTTCTCGATCTGATGGGAACCAAGCTTGAGATACAGAGTATCTACGGCAAGGGATCAGACTTCTCTTTCGGCGTGCATCAGGGCGTCATCGACTGGGAACCCATCGGCGATTACAACACCATGTACGAGAAGTCGCTGAGTTCGGCAGATAAATATCATGAACGCTTTATCGCACCGGCAGCACACGTACTCATCGTCGATGATATGCAGGTCAACCTGACCGTATTCAAGGGTCTTTTGAAAAAAACAAAGATTCACATAGATACCGCACTGTCCGGCAAGACAGCCATAGAGATGATCAAGAACAATACGTACGACATGGTATTTTTAGACCACCGTATGCCGAAGATGGATGGTATCGAGACCCTGATGAACATCCGCGAGCTTGCTAACAACCCGAACAGAAACATACCTTATATCGCACTCACGGCAAACGCCATAGCAGGCGCCAGGGAGTTGTATATAAATGCGGGCTTCAACGACTACCTCTCTAAGCCCATCGAGAGCTCACAGCTCGAGGCCATGCTGATAGAGTACCTGCCCAAAGAAATCGTCGAGCTGTCCGATACGTATTTTGATGAGGACGATGATGACTACTCTTCTACTGCAGATGATGGCATGAATACTCAGGATGAGGAAACCGCTGAAGATACACAGTCCGAGGATCCGCTCCACAACGTACTTATGAACCTTGAAGGGATAGACTACTCCGTCGCCATAGAAAACTGTATAGA
>JAFSTZ010000158.1 GCA_017445525.1 Eubacterium sp. | reverse complement strand
GCATCATGGACGATGATCGGTGTTTTGTTGACTGATTGTGTGATAAATGTTTTCGAGACTCTTGGTTACGTCTTTGACAGACGACAAGGGGATTTATCCGTTACCATACAGAATGTCTCACATTTTCTTGTATACGCAGGTATATGTATCCTTACTATATTTGTAGCTATGCACTTTGGCAGGATGATCGAGGTGCGTGGTCTGCGTGTGGCCAAGGAGGTTACCGTGACCATCGTGATATCTGTCATCAATCTGGCAGGTGTTGACGCATCGAGGATTTTCGGTTTCTATTATTCTATAAATGAAAACAATCACTATATCAAGCTGTCTTCATATCCTGTTTATATAGTAGGTTGTCTGCTTGCTGTGATTCCACTGATCACCATGGTGCTGAAAGGCAGGAAAGTACTCAGGAGAAAAGAGTTCATCGCATTTATATTGTTTGCGATACTGAGTACGTTCGGTGGTGTGATGCAGCTTATCGTTCCGCAGATATCTTTTTTCAACACAGCAAACTCCATATCTATCCTTATAGTTATACTTATCCATGAGCTTGAGTACTCAGTGGATACCGTGCGCAATGAAAAGATGCTTGCGATGGCGAGGATACACGCATACGAGAGCCAGATCCAGCCACACTTTATCTACAACAGCCTGACAGCTATCAGGTCTCAGCTTCCGCCGGACTCCGAAGCGGTCGATACTTTAAATCACTTTGCGGGATTTTTGCGCGGGACGATCGATGTTATGAATGAAGATAAGTGCATATCGTTTGCCCAGGAGATGAAGACAGTAGAGCACTATCTGTTTTTAGAGAAGACAAGGTTCGGAGATAAACTGCAGGTAGAAAAGGATATCAAAAATGAAGACTTCGAGCTTCCCGCATTTACGATACAGCTTTTGGTTGAGAACGCGATCCGACACGGGATACGCCAAAAGCCGGATGGCAGGGGAACCGTGACCATCTCATCCTATCTGACCAGGGAGGCACATATCATAGAGATATCGGATGACGGAGTGGGCTTCGATGCCGGACAACCCGGAGAGGAGGATACGCATCACTCCATAGGTCTGATCAATCTGAGGAAACGTCTCGAGCTGATGTGCGGCGGAGAACTTATCATAGAAAGTGTCATCGGAAAAGGAACCCAGGCGTGGGTGAGGATCCCGCTCAGATAGTGGGGCGGGGCATTGCATAATACGAGCGCTGAACATGTACGGTTATCGGCGCTTGTTTTTTTACCCAAATTTAGAAAAAAGATATGTAAAAATATGTTAGAAATGGTAAAAATATGTAGAAATCGAAAATTTTCGAAATATTTTTTTTAAATTTTTCAATATTTGTCATACTACTGTAATCCTGCGTATGTTAGGATAGGAGTTGAGATTACTATTCACGGCTTAATTATATACATCAGAGCGTTGAAGGCACACATCCTCCAAGTTGGAGTGATGGTCGTGAATAGTATCTTTTTTTCAGCAGGTATGGTGACTGACGACAACGCAGTAGATGGGACACACAAGGTTGGGAGAAGTTTGGTTCTGACTGATGGTATGGAGAGATGATCGGTGGAGCAGTGTACCGATCGGGAGTAGAGACTGTCTGGTGGTATGGTAAACGAAAGGACTGGTGATGGCTATGGGGAAGATTATCAAGAAAGGATTGAGCTACCTGCTTACAGTGGCTATGGTGCTGGGCATGTTCACATGGGGACCTCTGGCGCCTGCAGAGAGTGTACGGGAAGCGAAGGCGGCAGAGTCAACAACTGCAAATACTAAGACATGGAGCGGTGAAGATACAACCGGCAGTGTAG
>JAFSTZ010000157.1 GCA_017445525.1 Eubacterium sp. | reverse complement strand
TCCCATATGCTGTCATATCCGCTGGTGCCGACTATGGCGTCGACCTCAGGGATCTCCTGCCTTATCTCATCCTTGTATCTCTCAGCCAGACATCCTGTAACTATAAGTGCTTTGGCTTTGCCTGTTTTTTTATACTCTGCAAGCTCTATGACAGTCTCTATACTTTCCTGTTTCGCATCAAGTATAAATCCGCAGGTATTCACTATGATTATCTGTGCTTCTTCGGGTTCATCAGTAAAAATAACCTCATGTCCCTCAAGAAGAGCCATCATCTTTTCGGAATCAACAAGATTCTTATCGCACCCTAACGAAGCAAAATAACAGTATAGATCCAACTGATACCTCCAAAATCAAAACCATAGTCCGGTGTTGCCCTAGTGCCTTTCTAAAAAACTTCCTACCTGTGCATCCCGAATGCAGCGTTGTCTCATAAGTTACCAAAGCACGGAAATCCGGGATCAGATAGCTATATAAGCCAATTCCTTACTGATGATATCACTGCTGTCTGTAACATTTTTCATGAGCATGGCGATAGTCATCGGTCCGACACCACCGGGAACCGGCGTGATCTTGGATGCAACCGGCGATACGGAATCAAAATCCACATCTCCGCAAAGCTTTCCGTCTTCCTGTCTGTGTATGCCGACATCTATAACCACTGCGCCTTCCTTGACATAGGACGCATCGATCATCTTTGGTCTTCCGATCGCAACTATAAGGATATCAGCCCTTTTGCAGACCTCCTTAAGATCCTTTGTATGTGAATGACAAACAGTGACTGTGGCGTTCTCTCGGAGCATCAACATAGCCATGGGCTTGCCTACGATATTGCTCCTTCCGATGATGACACACTCCTTGCCATCCGTATCAACTCCGCTCCTTTTCAAAAGCTGGATGATCCCCGCAGGTGTGCAGGACAAAAATCCGGACTGCCCTATACTCAGTCTCCCGACATTTTCAGGGTGAAAGCCATCGACATCCTTATCCGGAGAGATCGCCTTTATCACCTTGTCCTCATCAATATGTGATGGAAGCGGAAGCTGAACGAGTATACCATCGATACTTTCATCCTGATTTAATTTATCGACAAGTTCAAGCAGCTCTTTTTCGCTTGTTTCCGCAGAAAGTTCATAGGAAACCGATTTGATCCCGCAGTATTCGCAGGCTTTTTTCTTGTTACCTACATATACCGCCGAAGCAGGATCATCACCTACAAGAACCACAGCAAGGGATTTCTGAAGTCCCTCTCTCTCAATCTTTTCACGACACTCATCCTTTATCTGCTGAGATATCTTCTTACCATCTATTAATTCAGCCATAATACTCTCCTTTACTCTATGTACGCAATCTTATCACGGATCGACTGCATATGTATATCGGTCCTGTTGATCACATCAGCACAGGCTCTCAGCTCATAGACGATATCCTCGGCGTCGCGAACATTTTTCTTGTACTTAACCGAGTGCTCCAGACTGGCCCAGAAGTCCATGGCTATGGTTCTGATCTGAACCTCCACCCTGACCTTTTCTTTGCCTTTTGAGAAAAATACAGGCACCTCGAGTATCAGATGCAGGCTTCTGTATCCGTTTTTCTTCGGCTTTTTGATATAATCCTTGGTCTTGATGATATCGACATCATCCTGAACCTCGAGCATATCGGCAACCTTGTAGATGTCATCGAGAAAAGCACAGATAACCCTGACTCCGGCAACATCATTTAAGTTTTCCCTGACGGACTCGACAGTCAACGGAAGCTCCTTTTTCTGAAGCTTGTTTGCGATACTGTCGGGTGTCTTGATCCTCGTCTCGATAAACTCGATGGGATTGCGGTTTCTGGTTATGGAAAGCTCGTCATTTAGCACCTGAAGCTTTGTTTTGACCTCACGGATCGCACCGTTGTAGATCATCATCATCCGCTCAAACTCTTCTCTTTCCTTTTCGAAAAGATTGTTTACATCGCCGGGAACATTGGCATAGTCCTGATGTGCCATCAAATACTGATCACTCATATTTTACCCCTTTATACCTTTATTTCATATTTATGTCCGAAAAGATCAACCTCTTGCGTTGTAATTGATAAGGCAACCCTTCTGTATGATCTCTCTCTCGTTGTCGGTGAGAGCGCCAAGCTTGAAGCTGATCTCCTTCATGCCGTCTTGAACCATA
>JAFSTZ010000156.1 GCA_017445525.1 Eubacterium sp. | reverse complement strand
GACCAACATAGCGAGAATCGGGTTGGACACTCCTACAAGTATATCCTGGAACCAGCTCTCAGCTGCGAGAGGCTTCATGGATGATGACATCATGCCGAGACCGATAAACAGGATACCGAGGCTGGCTATGATGTTGCCCACATTTTTAATGGAAGGCTTCTTAAAGATCATGATCACTGCCACACCTGCGAAAGCGATAACAGGTGCGATCTCGGATATGTTAAACGCGATCAGCTGTCCGGTGATGGTCGTTCCGATCTTGGCTCCCATCAGGACACCTACCGAGCGCTCAAGCTTCATCATGCCTGCGCCGACGAAACCTACCACCATAACGCACATGGCGTTGGAACTCTGGATCAGGGCGGTAAGTCCGGCACCGACGCATACCGCAACAAGCTGATTCTTCGTCAGAGTCTCAAGTATATTTTTCAGATAGGAGCCCGCGGCGAGCTTCAGCCCGTCGCTCATAAGATTCATACCGAATATGAAGAGCGCAAGTCCGCCCATCAGATTGAAAAGATTCCAGATCGTCATCCATTATCCCGCCGGAGTCTGCCTCCGGTCTGCCTTTCCGTGCCCTCGTGGCACTCCTTCTTCTATCCTTTTCCTATTCACACGCCTAACATGATAACATTAAATGATATAGATTTCAAGTATTTTTTTATATATCCGAAAAATAGCGATATTGCGCAGTTTCAGGCGGATAGACCTTATCAAAAAAAGGTATGTTATGACCTTCATGAACGATACAAAAAAACTCTCTGATCGGCAAGAATTGTTCTTGCGAGTGAGTAAAAACTATGTTATAATGAAGCCAACTATATGAACAGACCATGAGAGGTGTTCGGATATATCCTTTCATGCGTATCCGCGCAGGAGCGTCACGGATGCGCCTTTGGTCGTGTATTTATCGGCATGCAGAGCACAGATGATCGCCGTGCCGGTCAGCAGTTTATCGTAATACGCTTCGGATAGGAGGATAAAATGAGTGTAGTAGAGGAACTTATCCGGGAGGAAAGTGACGGATCTTTGAGCTTCGGCAATTACGAGCTTGGTGAGAAGACTAAAAAATCGGATTTTCCGTATGGCGGAGCATCCTACAAGATCAAAACCTTTAAAGAGATCACAAAACTGGAGAAAAACGGAACTATGGTATATGAGTCGGTCCCGGGATCTACCGTGACAAACTTTAAGGGTGATACGGACAAGTTATCCTTTGATGTAGAGGCGCCGGGCGACCTTTCATTTACCGTGGAGCTTGAGCCGGATACACTGTACAAGCTGGATGTAAACGGCGAGTCGGCAGGCAGTATCCAGACAAATGTCGGCGGCAAGCTGAATGCAAGTATCGAACTGGATGCAGGCAAGAAGGCTTCCATACAGATATCAAAGCTGTAAGCCGGCTGTCATAGACAGTCTTACGTATCAACAACGACGCGGGATAGCTCAGTTGGTAAGAGCACACGGTTCATGCGGCTGTCACGAACAGTCTTATGTATCAACAACGACAGGGAGGTTGTCGTTTTTTGAAGACACTATTTTTCTGTAAAGAATGCGGCACTGAGACCAGCAAGTGGACGGGGCAGTGCCCGGGATGTCATGCGTGGAACACTCTGGTTGAGGCTCCCGCAGGACAGGCAGCAAAGCTGAAATCAAAAGCAGTTTCCGAGTCAAGAAAAAAAGCCGCCGTATCAGCCGGCTTAAAAAAAGCACCCGTGGCCATCTCACAGGTCGAGACTGTAGGGGACAAACGACGCAGTATCGGCATGGCAGAGTTTGACAGGGTGCTCGGAGGAGGTATTGTACCGGGATCTCTCATCCTGATCGGAGGGGATCCCGGCATCGGTAAATCCACTCTCCTGCTGCAGACCTGCAGGATGCTCTCAGGTAGCGGAGTCCGAACTCTGTACGTATCGGGTGAGGAGTCGGAGAAGCAGATAAAACTGAGAGCCGACCGTATAGGCGATTTCACGGACGGTATGCTGCTGTTCTCTGAGACTTCCATGAGTTCCATACTAGAGGCCGTGGATGATGTCTCTCCGGAGGTTCTGGTGATCGACTCGATACAGACGGTATTTGAGGAGAGTGTGGATGCCGCTCCGGGATCGGTATCGCAGGTAAAAGAGGTTACGGGTATACTGCTGCAGCTTGCCAAGAGCCGGGGCATCACCGTATTTATAGTGGGGCACGTGACCAAAGAGGGCAACGTCGCAGGTCCTCGCATGCTCGAGCACATGGTGGATACGGTCCTGTACTTCGAGGGCGACAAAACTGCGATGTACAGGATGCTGCGCGGAGTCAAGAATCGTTTTGGATCCACCGGAGAGATCGGTGTTTTTGAGATGAGAGAGCAGGGGCTCATCGAGGTGAGCAACCCCTCTGAGTATCTGATGGCGGGCAGGCTTACAGATGAGGCCGGTTCCGTGGTAGTCTGTACGATGGAGGGTACGAGAGCATTTCTCATAGAAGTACAGGCTCTGGTCTGTCACTCGAGTTTCCCGGTTCCGAGGCGTACCGCTGTGGGGACGGACTACAACAGGGTGAATCTCCTTATGGCTGTTCTGGAAAAAAGATATGGCCTAAACTTAAGTGACTGCGATGCATATGTGAATGTCGCAGGCGGCATGAAGATAGTCGAGCCGGCTCTCGATCTCGCAACAGTGGCTGCACTGATATCAAGTCACACCGGAAAGGCGTACGACAGCAAGACAGTGTTTTTCGGCGAGGTCGGTCTCGTCGGAGAGGTGCGCGCGGTTTCCATGGCAGAGCAGCGCATCAGAGAAGCTGTCAAGTCAGGATACACGACCGTGGTGCTCCCGGAGAGCAATCGGGCGGCACTTGCCAAGGCAGGCACAGAGTTCGATAATGTCAAGCTGGTAGGTGTGAAACATATAAGGGAGATAAGGAATGACAACGCATACAATCGTAACAGCTGATAGCAGGGATTTATCCATGATTGCTGATAAAAGTATTAATTTGATTGTTACATCTCCTCCGTACCCGATGATAGAGATGTGGGATGATATGTTTTGCGATCAGGATTCAAGTATACAAGTCTTGTTGGATAATGGAGATGGGTATGCTGCGTTTAATAAAATGCATGATATACTGGATTTAATATGGACAGAATGTGATAGAGTCTTGATTGATAATGGTTTTGTGTGTATAAATATTGGAGATGCCACAAGGACAGTTAATGATAATTTTTGTTTATACTCCAATCATACGAGGATTATTGATAAATTTCTTTCTATGGGATATTGTGTTCTCCCTGATGTTCTTTGGAGAAAACAGTCGAATTCTCCAAATAAGTTTATGGGATCCGGGATGTATCCAGCAGGTGCATATGTAACTTATGAACATGAGTATATTCTCATATTCAGGAAAGGTGGAAAAAGGATTTTTAAAGGAAAAGATAAAGAGTTAAGACAAAAAAGCGCCTTCTTTTGGGAAGAAAGAAATGTATGGTTTTCAGATTTATGGGATGTTAAAGGTACTTCACAAAAGAAATTGTTAACAAAAAACACACGTGAGCGTAATGCCTCATTTCCTTTTGAAATCCCATATAGACTTGTTAATATGTATTCTGCTTATGGTGATATCGTTTTGGATCCGTTTGCTGGATTAGCGACTACGAATATTGCGTGCATAGCTTCAAATAGAAACAGTATTGGAGTTGAAATTGATCCTGAGATGGCTAAAATTGCGTTGAAAAATATAGATGTTGAAATTGATGACGTCAACGGGATTATTAGTTCGAGGGTAAATAATCACCTGCAATTTATTGATGGTCTACCTATTGAAAAAAGAGAAAGATGCTATAAAAATAAGAATCATGGATTTAAGGTAAAAACAAAACAAGAGATGGCGATTGAGATTGATCTTATAGATTATAATGAACGTATAGATAACAGTTATCATTATTATTATAAAGAGTACTCACAGATGCCTAAACAACTGTATGTTGCAATATAAGCACTCTTAAAGATAGAGGTGGAGGATATTAATCTTCCACCTCTATCTTTAATCCGGTTTTCGTCTTTGTATAATAAATCATTTTAATATCAATTGATTCCGGGAGTCGATTCATGGTTTTATATGTGTCGGGTTTCACGGAATATGGTGTTTCACCTACAAAACCATCTATTCCTTTAGCCTCTTCGACGGGATTTGCAAGTCTATATGAGGTGTTTTTCTTCTCTGCGAGAAAAGCGAGGATAGCTTTTTGGAAGTATAATCCATTATATGTTTTATTGATAATTAGATCCTCAACCCATTCTCTAACCATTTTTTTATCAATGAGATCAATTGCATTTCGTAGGTTTTCAATCTGCGCAAATATACTCTCGGTTGCAGTATCAAAAACATCTGGATATTTATCGACGTAGAATTTTCTCCAATACTCAATAGCTATTTGATAACCTGAATGTTCGTATTCAGGAAACAAATCAGATAGCTGCCCGATCTTTGCTGGTCTTGTCGCACCGGCATTCTGGTTTGCTAAATTGATAATCTGAGTAGTGTACTTGGGAAAATCATAGTTTTTACTTTCGTTAAACTTGGCAACCTCTTCGTTTTTGATAGTAAAGTTCATACGTTTTACCTTTTTGGTATATGTTTGCAGTTTGTTAGCATGCAGTCGTTTTGTCTACAGCAGAACGACTGCATATATAAACTCATAAAGAGTTTCAGATGAGTGACTTCAACTCCGTCAGTACCAGGTTCGGATCAAACGGCTTGGTTATGAACTTCTCGGCACCGAGCTTCAGTGACTCGAGCACCTTGCTTCTCTGACCTGCGGAGGTGATCATCGCTACCTTGGCGTCCTTATCGTAAGCCATGATATCCGCAAGAGCCTCTATACCATCCTTCTTCGGCATGGTGATATCGAGAGTGACGATATCCGGATTGAGTTTCTTGTAAGCTTCTACGGCCTCCTCGCCGTCGCCTGCCTCACCGATGATGGCAAAATCATTCTTCTCGAGAAGATTTCTCAGGATCGTTCTGGACCAGCCGGAGTCATCTACTATAAGTACAGTCGGCTTGCCATCTGCGCCCTCGGACTTTGTGGTGTTTACCTTAACGCGGATGTCCATGGGGTTCAGTCCGACATTCACCTCGGTATCAACTGCTATGTAGAGCTCTATCAACTGTCCTTCTATGTAGATGGGCAGGATATAACCGCGCCCCTGTATGATCTGTTTTTCGTAAAATGACTGCGGAGAGATCTCTATGATCATGCGCTCACTTGCAAGCTCGGTTGTGATCAAACCACTGACTCCGTTTATGAACTCACCCACTGCATCGTAAACCTCGGGAGTCATAGAGTCATATTTCTCGCCTGTGATATGCTCCGCGATCATACGGAAAACATCGTCATTGTCCTCGGTAAGCAATCCGATATAGATGGAGTGATCACCGTGGCAACGCTGTATGGCGAGAGTCTGATAGGGTACCTCAGCCACTCTGCGCAGCTTGTCGATATAGAAATCACTGCTGACAAAGCGGATCATATTTCTCAAAACCTGACCGGCGATATTTGATACATAAGGCTGCGAAGCTGTCGCAAATGCGGAGATGTATCCACCGACATTCTCCTCTTTGATGGCGTCGAGCTCAGTCTGGTCAAAACCGTTTTTCTTTCTGAATCCCTCGAGGTGACCGTCTATATCATGCGCCTCGACATCGGTCTCGTCTACCAGGATCTGTATAAATCTCATGTAAGGGCTTCCCTGCTTGTCCAAAAGGGAGTTAAGCTGCGCCTCTGTCAGAGCGCCGATCTCGATAGCGATATCACCGAAACGCTTGTCCTCCTTCTGCTGCTTTCGGTTGATCTCAGTTGCCTGTTCAGCGGTGATAAATCCCTCGGCTACGGCCATCATACCCAGTTTCACTCGAGTCTCTGCCTGCTCTTTGAGAAGCTTGGTCAGGGTGTCATCCGTGATCACTTTTTCATCAACTAAGTACCGTCCAAATAGTTCTGCGAACATGTCAGCCCTCCGTTATGCGATTTGATAATTACGATCAATTAACTATTCACGGTTGCCACTCCCCATCAGGAGAGTACGTGATTAGTAACATTTTTGTAAATAAAAACTTGCGAGTTACATTATAACACAAATAATGCAATCTCGCAAGTGAATTTTTTAATATGAAGTTATGACTCAGGCTCTTCCGGATTCTCCTCGACGATGACCGTACAGGTGGCAGTCTTGCCGGTGGAAAGCAGTGTGGCCTTGATGACAGCCTTTCCCGGAGTCAGGGCAGTTACGAGTCCCTTGACATTTATAACGGCAACCTCCTCGTTGCTGCTCTCAAATACCGGTGACTCAGTAGCTGAGTAAGGCTTGATGATAGCATCGAGATAAGTCTGCTGTCCCTCAAGCAATGTGATAGTGCCCTCGGAAAACTTGATGCTGACCGGAACAGGTGAAACCTTAACCTTGCATTTCAGAGTGGTTATAACCTTGCCGGCTTTTTTTATCTTGACATTGATAGTGGACTTGCCGACGGAGTTGCCGGTGATAACGACAGACTTTTTGTCTTCGGACACGCTGTCGATAGCAGCAACCTCAGAGTCTGTTGACTTAAATACTGCAGACTCATCCTCTGCGAGGTTATATACTCTGATCGTAAATGATGTACTTTTTGTCAGATCGAGGCGCTTGAGATTCAGCCTCGGCAGCTGAGCTGCACGCGATATGGTAGTCATGCCTGCAAACAAACACATGATACAGACAAATGCCATAAATGTTCTGAACAGGCTCTTTTTCATGAGTCTTATCCTCCATAATATATGTGGGGTCATAGTTCAATAAAATAATATCATGCGTAGGGGTCAGAAATGTGTCATAGCCAGATTTTCATGAAAAATAATAAATATTCGTTGACATACTTATTAAAACTGATTACAATTATACTATAAGCATACCGTGTGGTATAAATGTCACAGTTATGTGTCATAATAAAGTCAATTTCTTAGGAGGTATATCATGCAGAGGATCTTGATCGTTGACGACAACGAGGATATCAGGGAGGTGCTTGCCACCTATGTTGCAAAGGAGGGTTTCGAGCCGGTAGTTGCAAAGGACGGATTTGAGGCTTTGGAGCTTTTCAAAAAGACGGATCCTGCCGTGATACTTCTCGATGTTATGATGCCGGGCATGGATGGATACAGAGTCTGCCAGAAGATCAGGGAAGACTCGGATGTGCCTATCATACTCGTCACTGCCAAGGGTGAGGATTACGAGCGTGTTATGGGTCTTGATATCGGAGCGGATGACTATATCGTCAAGCCGTTCAGCGGCAATGAGGTTATGGCCAGAGTGAGAGCGGTGCTCAGACGTATAGGCCGAAGTGATATGACCGAGGAGAAGAAGGTATTAAACATCGGGGATCTCACTATAAATATCGAAGCTTACACTGTTTATGTCGGATCCAAGAAACTCCCCATGACCAAGAAGGAAGTGGAGACCATGTGGATCCTTGCCGGCAATCCGAGCAAGGTATTTACCAGAGATAACCTTCTCGACAGCCTCTGGGGGCAGGACTACTTCGGCGATAGCCGTACCGTCGACTCGCACATCAAGAGGCTTCGCGCGAAGCTTGATCAGGTCGAGCATCCCGACTGGGAGATAAAGACCATCTGGGGTCTGGGTTACAAGTTTGAGATAAATATTTAAGGATAAAAGATGAAGCATATATTTATAAGAGTCTTCGTATACTTCGGTCTCGTCATAGTCGCATTTACCCTGCTGATCGGACTTTTGTACTCGCAATTCAACAGAAATAACATCGTAGGTACATACCGGTCGCAGCTGAATGACCTCGCAAAGAGTGTCGCTACCAGGGTAGGTAACGCAGCGTCTATCTCGGAGACCGAGACTTTTTCTAACTATCTTGCAGCAATCGAGGATTTTGGTACTTCGAGACGTACGGATATATGGATCTTTTCCAATCCCGATGCGCAGACTCCTCTTCCTGATAACTATACCAATGTAGTACCGGATCAGATGGATCTTTCTGAAAAGATGAAGGGCATCCTCGAGGCGGCATTCAAGGGGAAGAAGAGAAGCTATACCGATCACGACGAGGTGTATGACAGAGATATGATGCATGTGGCCTCGCCGATTTATGATAGCAATAAAAATGTCATCGGAGCCGTAGTCGTAAACGGGCCCATGAGGATGACGTCAAACACGATCAAACAGTATCAGAAATACATGATCCTTTGCGTGGGACTGGGAGCGGTGATCGCCATATTCCTTGCATTGATATTCTCGAGGCAGCTCGTGAGACCTATCATCAGGATAGATGAGTTCGCAGGTGAGATCGCAGCCGGCGACTATATGGGGACAACCGGTATTATCAGAAAGGATGAGCTCGGATCTCTGGCGGATACCATGGATGAGCTGGCAGAACAGCTGCAGGAGGCTGAGGAGTACAGAGAGGGAGTTGAACAGTCAAGGAGAGACTTTTTCTCCAATGTCTCACATGAGCTCAGGACGCCCATCACTGTCACCAAGGGGTATGCGGACACACTCGTGGAGGGCGTGGTATCGGATCCGGCCAAGAGGGATGATTACTTAAAGAGGATACAGGATGAGTGCAGCACGATGGAGCGCCTCGTATCGGATCTGCTCATACTGTCTCGCATGCAGAACCCTGATTTTGAGCTCGACACCGAGGTTATAAATGTCATCGCCGTCGCTCAGGACGCCATGAGAGGCCTGCGTATCCTTATGAAGGAGAAAGATCTCACCGGTGAGGTGACCTATAACGATGAGATGTCTCTGATCATGGGAGATTATGACAGGATCAGGCAGGTCTTTGTGGTACTTATGCAAAACGCCATAAAGTACTGCGATCCCGGGACAGAGATAAGAGTTCATATCGAAAGATCAGATGGATATATCACTGCATCCGTAAGGGATCACGGAGTAGTGATCCCTCAGGATGAGCTTGATCATGTATTTGATAAGTTCTACAGAGCGTCGACCCACGGAGCCAGAGAGGGCTCCGGACTGGGTCTGGTTGTTGCCAAAAACATAGTCGAGCGTCACGGTGGTACGATATCGGTAGACAGTGACGCACAGAACGGCACCTGCTTTACGATGAACTTTCCTGAGACGGAGGCGCCGGATGAGACGGACTGATATTCATATATAAATAACACCCCGGGATGTGCGATTGCATCAATCTCGGGGTGTTTTCTTTAGGCTGCGTAATTATAAGATTCTGATTCCGTGTACTCACCATCCGTGCCTTCGCTGTCTGAGAACATATCTGAGATGCCCTTGCCGAATACCTCATCGAGGATCTCCTGCATCTTCTT
>JAFSTZ010000019.1 GCA_017445525.1 Eubacterium sp. | reverse complement strand
TGACCCGGCTCTTTCTTTTTATCAAAGAGGATGACGATATCTTCCATACCGACTCTCCTTCCGTCAATTACGGTGATACGAGACGACAAATGTTCAACTTGCTTATTCTATCATAAAAACAACACTATGGCAAGAACAAAGTATCAAAAACTCATGCACTCAACTCCTCATGTGCCGATGAAACCAGTTTTTTTATCATATCATCCGAAACGTCTATCCCCTTTGCTGACGTATCACATGAGTCATCTTTACTATCAGTACTCAGGTGCAACAAATACTCGATATTCCCCTCCGGCCCTCTGATAGGACTGTGATCCAATCCGATCACAGAGTAACCCGCTTCTGTCGCATATCCTATCACACGTTTTATAACATCTTCATGTATGTTCGGCTCCCTGACCACACCCTTTTTACCTACCTGCTCGCGACCGGCTTCAAACTGAGGCTTTATGAGAGCAACCACCTCCGCATTATCCTTTAATAGTGCATGAAGCGGAGCAAAAACCTTTTCCAGTGATATAAATGCGACGTCGATCGATGCAAAATCTACACCGGTCCAGCCTCTGCTTTCTTCTCTTGTATCATCAGCTCCGACAGGATGGACATCAGCACCCCTCTCAGATTCATCAGATCCATCTCCATCCAAAACCTTTACCATATCCTCCGGTGTCAGATATCTGATGTTCGTCTTCTCCATAACTACTACACGGTCATCCTGACGAAGCTTCCACGCAAGCTGATTGGTGCCAACATCCACAGCATATACTCTTACCGCACCGTTTTGTAACATACAGTCTGTAAAACCGCCTGTTGATGAACCGACATCCATACATGTCAGTCCTTCGAGCGATATATCAAATACCTTCAGCGCCTTTTCAAGCTTAAATCCACCTCTGCTGACATAAGGCATTTGCTTTCCTCGAAGCTCTATATGAACCTCCTCGGGAAACATAGCCCCCGCTTTGTCCTCTCTTTGCCCGTCCACAAAGACCTCGCCCGCCATGATCACGGCCTTAGCCTTTGATCTGGTCTCGATCAGACCTCTGTTCACAAGCAAAACATCAAGTCTTTCCTTACTCATCCCACGACTCACCTTGCTCTTCTCTGCAACGCATCCAATATCTGTTCTTTCAGAATATAATACCGCGACAGAAGTTGATTGAGACTTTTATAATTAGCTTTATAATCATCCTTTACTTTATCTTCTCCCGCAAGATATCGATTGATAAACAATCTCCACAGATTTCTGCATCGAATTGTATCAAGTCCAAATGTATTCTTGCAGTATCCCGGATTGTCAAGCTCGATGGCAACCAAAGAGGCATAAAGAGCCTGAAGATCAAATATCGGATGTCCATATCCACAACTCGCCATATCCATAACCATCAACTCATCTCCAACGATAAAAACATGATCAAGACTCAAGTCACCATGTAAAAATGTATGCTTATCATCGATACGGTTTACCAAATCTTTCATACCGATAACCCTGGAAGCTCCCAATGTTTTTCCTGCCATATCGATCCAATCCATATAACGATTCTTGATGCTCGGCATATCTCCGGGATTCACCTCTTTTTCATGCAACTCTCTTACAAAATCAGCGACCTTGAAAATATAATTCATTTCATTATCCGGATCTTGTTTGATCTTCTGCAGGATCGTTACCGGCTCGATCTCCTCATAAAGTACTCCATAGCTTTCACCGCACTTCACAACCGTAAAGGATATCGGTGTCGGGATACCGTTAATCAGAGCTTTCTTTGCCATCTCTATCTCACGTTCAGCTTCCTCAAGTGTTACATCCTCACTGAAAACCTTGAGCATTATTCCGTTTTTTATATTATAAAATGAACCGTTAATTCCGACGGCTATTTTATCGCATCCGCTGATATCAAGAGATTTAACATCCCTTGAAACATGAAATATATTAACAAAACCTGTCATCTCAAGAATCTCGTAAACATCTTTTCCGACATTGCTCAGCGTGATCTTGTCTTTTTTGTATTCATGTTGTACGATTAGGAGACCTCTGAGTCCCGAACTTGAAATATATTTCAGATTCTTGCAGTTGATCACGGGAATAAGATTATCACGAGAACTGATTATAGACAGAAGATCGTTTTTTACACCAGTGACATTCTGCTCATTCACGCGTTCAGGTAAAAAAACTATTATCTTATCCTTTTCGATTGAAAATAATAGATCCATTTTTTACCCCCTTCAAAAATAAATGATGTACTCCCAGCCCATTGTCCGATACAACAATCATAAATCATCTTGCACCATTATATGCATCCCTTATCCTGTCCGCCACGCTATCGGCGTCAAGGCCGTATGCTTTATATAACTCTTCGGGACTTCCGTGCGGTATAAACTCATCCGGCCAGGCTATCG
>JAFSTZ010000155.1 GCA_017445525.1 Eubacterium sp. | reverse complement strand
CGAGGTCATGTATACTTCTGTCCATCATGATCTCATCATAATCATGGACAAAATAGTATATCATCTCCTTCAACGCAGTGCCGAGCTCGTCATCATCTCTGAGCGCCCCGGTACGCTCGAGAAAAAGCTCCGCCCATATCAATACAGTCCACGTATCACCTTCATAAGCCGCCGTTATGATATCGCGGATATTGGCAGCTATCCAGTTGAGACAGTCTGATACCCTGTCTCCGTACTCACCAAACTCTTTTTTACAAACATCCGGGTTTGTATATGATCGCTCGTACGCATCCCCGGCGATATCATCGTAAAGGATCTTATTCACACTTTCATTCGCCATCGTCTTTGGATTGCGGATGATGGCGATCGTCTGCTCCAGCAGCATCGCTTGGTCAAGCATATATTTATTAAACACCGCTGGCAGTTCTTTTACCTCTCCGCCGGTGATCCACTCCCGGAGCCGCTCACACGCCAGCTCCCAGCGCTCAGTAATCTCCATGATCTCTCCTTTAAAAATGAGCGGTGCTGTAAGCCGGGTTCTGTCAAGGGTGATCATCTATCTAGGCCTGTCGTTACCGACAGGCTCGAGCAACCTACCCGAAAGCACGACGGGCCGCCGTATCGCTTCCTGCTTGGTCTTGCTACAGATGGGGTTTACATATGCCCTTGGCGTTACCGTCAAGGCGGTGAGCTCTTACCTCGCCATTTCACCCTTACCGGCTCTTCGAACTATACATGAACATATGCGGGCATTTATCCCCATGATCATGTACAAATCGAAAAGCCGGCGGTATCATTTCTGTTGCACTTTCCTCGGAGTCACCTCCACCGGACGTTATCCGGCATCCTGCCCTGTGTAGCCCGGACTTTCCTCGTGGTAAACCACGCGATCACCCGCACCGCTCAAAGTCAACACATTTATCCAAAAACACTGATCTGATCAGTGTATCCATAACAATATATAAGACTATCCAAGCAATATCCCACCGCCGATAAACTCTCGCAAAACCGATGTCAATGGTACATCATGCGGGTCGACCGGCAGAAAATAATCCAAAAACTTCAAAAGCCTCTGCGCCTCCGAATACTCCTCGCTGTCACGCGGAACCTGGAACAGAACCGGATCGGCATACAGCTTCATGGCAGCACGCTCGTAAATCAGTGCGGAGTTGAACATAACATCAGCCTTTTCCTGAAAAGGAAAGATATTCTCCTCCTCACCGCGTCTGACACTCTCCCACATAGAGATCGTTCTCTGCGCAGTATTTCCTCTGGTTCTGGCATCTCTTATGATACGCCTTATCAAGCGCCCGTCAGTAGTCGGGATCCTGTTATGAGCATCGAGATTCAGTGTAGTCAGCGCACTTATATAAATCTTGTATTTTTCATCGTCGGGTATAGTATCAGTCAGCTTATCATTCAGACCGTGGATACCCTCGATGACCAGCACATCATTGTTACCGATCTGCAAAAACGGTTTGTCATACTGCCTCATCCCCGTGATAAAGTTGTATGTAGGCAGCTGCACCTTTCTTCCTTCGAGAAGCTTCATCATATCTCTCTTAAAGCCCTCTGTGTCGATAGCCTCGATGCACTCAAAATTAAATGCACCCGTTTCATCCCTTGGGGTATCCTCACGATTGACAAAATAGTCATCAAGACCTATCGGATGTGGATTAACACCAAGTGTCTTCAGCTGTGTTGACAGTCTGTAAGAGAAAGTGGTTTTTCCGGAGGATGAAGGTCCTGCTATCGTTACTATCCTTGATTTTCTCTTTACTATCTCCTCGGCGATATCGCCTATCTTTTTCTCATGAAGCGCCTCCTGCGTGCTCATAAGCTCAGTAAACTCACCGCGTACGATAACTTCGTTGAGCTCACCTACATTTGACACGCCCATCATCTCTATCCAGTCATTGGTATACTGCATAGTATAGAAAAGCTTCTTGCTGACATCAAATCTTTGAACTTTAGTAGGCTCATTTCTACTCGGCAGGATAAACACAAAGCCATCCATATAGAGTCTCAGCTTAAAGTTCCCGAGGACACCCGTACTATATGGCATAGCCCCATAAAAATAATCCGTATATCCATCCAGATCGTACACGGTCATTCGGGAGTTTCTGCGATATTTTGTGAGCTTGCTCTTTGATTCTATACGGAGCGAGTTGAACAACTCAACAGCATCACGTGTTCTGATAACCTTTTTTATAAATGGTATGTCTGCCTCAACATACTCACGCATCTTTGCTTCGATCCTGTTCAGCATCTTCTGATCAAGATCGACCTTGCCCATTATCCTGCAAAAATGCCCCGTATACAGGGTAAACTCCACATTTACCCCGGTCAGTCTGTCCTCCGGTACCACATCGCGGATAGCCTTTAACACCATCATGGTCACTCCGCGCTCGAAAACACGGTTTCCGTCATTGTCTGTAGGAGTACACAGATGGATACGGGAACCATCCTCAACAAGATGATAAAACTCCTGCACGGTACCATTCACCTTTGCCATCATAAGCGGAGCCGGATATTCATCGGCATGCTGCTCCGCAAGGTCCTTCAGAGACATCCCTGCAGGCACTTCTATCTCGTTATCCTCTAACCATACTTTCATATATCCGTCTCCTGTTATAACACGATGTTGCAAGCTAACTGCAAAGTAACTACTTCCGCGAGGAAGGGATCATTTCTTAAAACTATCCCTCAGCTTTTTAAGTTCTTCCGT
>JAFSTZ010000018.1 GCA_017445525.1 Eubacterium sp. | reverse complement strand
AATCTATAAAGTATCTCGACAACATGCAAGCAAGCAGTGGCCGATTACTTTCGCCCTTATATCTATGATGATAACACGGATTGCTCCGTGCTTCGCACTCTCGCAATCCTACGAAACACTCGGATATCGTGTGACTTACGTCCCACTTTTATCCTCATGTTTCGGCGGGGCATAAAGTATCTCGCCCACCTGCAAGCATGCTTGCAGTGGTCGAATACTTTCGCCCCTGTTATCATCATATCCAAGTCACCCTAAGGTTCCTATACTCTGCGATCATGGGTGCGAGCTGCCTAAAACCGATGCATCCGCCGGTAAGGATATCGCCGTAGGATACGCCGTCATCATCAAACTCAAATATCTGCAGATCATTTATCAAAAATGTAATGTGTCCCGACTTTTTCATAACTCGGATCCTGTACCACTCGGAATCAGGTGAGGCATCAGGTAGCGGGTCTGCGCCCTGTGCTACGAGATGGAAGCCATAGCTCTTTCTGAGGTTGCAGGTATGGAATGCCCTCTCATCCGCTTCTTTTCTCCTGAAATAAGAAACGTGGAAAGCGTTGATATCACCGCTGTGGTACTGCACGTATTCGCCGGTTCTCTTGGTCAGAGTATCATCAAATACTGATTTTCCGTTTCTGCCTTTAGCGGCAAAAAACATTATGGCAAGCCCAGGCTCCTTGATGGGCCTGAATTCCCAATCTATACAAACATCTGAAGGAAAGGAAACGGGACACCAGAGAACGAAGTTAGCCTTCTGTCCCTCTTTAGGATCGATGGCATTTTCAAGTCTCATGACGCCATCGTCAAAAGAAATCTTTGCTTTCCCCTCAAGCACAAAACCTTCTATATCCGCTTCTTTCCCCAGCGGATTCTCGTAAATTATTTTCCCCATATTTATCCCCACAAAATCACATTATTGCCTTACTAATCGGATATATTTTACCACATCCTGCCCTGTTTTCGCATATTTTCGTTGACCGACAGCATACAAAAAGAATAGTCTGCATCAATTTTACGATTCTTGAACTCTCCGATGCAAAAAAGATATTCAAATCACATGAGCATGCATCAATTATGTAAAAAAGTGTTTTCCGATGCACAACCACAATCGTTCTTAGGAAAAGATGCATCGAAATAGCATACTTTCTCTTTTTCGATGCCAAGCAACAATATACGAACCTAAAAATACATCGAATTTAGCCAAATCTATTCTTTCGATGCTTTCATCCCAAATAAAACGATATTTTTAATCATCGCTTGAAAAACAGATAAATTACAACATATAACCAAACCCCACGCAATGGTATATAAACCACGCGTGGGGAAATGTTTAATGTCAGATTTTTGCGATGTCGACCAGTGTGAGTCCTTCTTCGGTGCTCTCGTTCTCAAGGCTGGTAACGAGTGCCCTTGCTGTGTCGAGAGCAGTGATGACATTTACGCCTGTCTCGATAGCGGTACGGCGGATAAGGAATCCGTCACGGCTCTTGTCACGTCCCTGAGTAGGTGTATCGATAACAAGATCGATCTTGTGACCAAGAATAAGGTCGATGACCGTAGGTGATTCCTGGCTGATACGATTTATCTTACGTGCCTCAACATTGTTTTCGTTAAGTGTGTCAGCTGTTGATCTTGTCGCATAAATGATGTAGCCGAGCTTTTCATAGCGGCGGGCAATCTCGATGATCTCACCCTTGTCTGCATCCTTTACGGTAATGATCATCTGCTTGTACTTAGGAAGGTTGATACCAGCACCAAGGAATGCCTTATAGAGCGCTTCGTTAAAGCTCTTGCTGATACCAAGACACTCACCTGTAGATTTCATCTCAGGTCCAAGACTGATCTCTGCACCTCTGATCTTCTCAAATGAGAATACAGGCATCTTGATGGCAACGTAGCCAGCTTCAGGCTGAAGTCCCGGTGTGTAGCCCAGGTCTTTAAGCTTCTTGCCAAGCATTACCTGCGCTGCAAGGTCAACGATCGGAATACCTGTAACCTTACTGATGTAAGGAACTGTTCTGGATGACCTTGGGTTGGCCTCAATGATATAAACCTCATCGCCAACTGCGATGAACTGTACATTTATAAGTCCTATTACATGAAGAGCCTTTGCAAGTCTTCTTGTGTACTCAGCAATAGTCTCTTTTACCTTATCAGAAAGAGACTGCGCAGGATAAACAGAGATTGAATCTCCTGAGTGGATACCTGAGCGCTCGATATGCTCCATGATACCCGGGATTACTATGTCCTCGCCGTCGCAAACCGCGTCAACCTCAGTCTCGATACCCTGAAGGTACTTATCAACAAGGATCGGATGATCCTGAGCGTAGCGGTTGATGATGTTCATGAACTCTTCGATCTCGCTGTCAGAAAGAGCAATCTGCATGCCCTGTCCTCCAAGAACGTAGGAAGGTCTTACAAGAACAGGATAGCCGAGGCGGTTAGCAACCTCTTTTGCCTCCTCTGCAGTGTAGACTGTTGCGCCCTGTGCGCGCTTGATCTGAGTCTCTTCAAGGATCTGGTCAAAAATCTCTCTGTCTTCCGCAGCATCTACGTCTTCGGCGTCTGTTCCGTAGATCTTAACGCCCATCTTCATGAGGTCCTGAGTGAGCTTGATAGCGGTCTGACCACCGAACTGAACAACAGCTCCGTCCGGCTTCTCAAGCCTTACGATATTCTCAACATCCTCCGGAGTAAGCGGCTCAAAGTAGAGCTTGTCTGCGATGTCAAAATCGGTACTTACCGTCTCAGGGTTGTTGTTGATAATGATAGTTTCAAATCCGGCCTTCCTGAATGCCCATGTGGCGTGAACAGAGCAGTAATCGAACTCGATACCCTGTCCGATCCTGATAGGACCTGAGCCAAGGACAAGGATCTTTTTCTTGTCATTTGAAACCTTAAGCGCTGCCTCATCCTCTGAGTCAGGGCCGTTGTAAACAGAGTAATAGTAAGGAGTTTCAGCAGAAAACTCAGCTGCGCAGGTATCAACGATCTTGAAGCTTGCGTGGATGTCATAGGCATCACGAAGTTCTTTTAATATGTCAGCCTTAAATCTTGTAAGTCTGGAAATTACAGTATCCGGGAACTCAAGGCGCTTAGCCTCAAGGAGTGTATCAAAGCTGATGATCTTCTTGGCATCCTCAAGTGTTCCGTTTGCGCCTGCGCTGTTCTTTTCACCAATCCTGAGGAGCCTAAGTTCCATCTTTACCAGTGTGTGGAGCTTGTCGATAAACCAGAGGTCGATCATGGTGATGTCATGGATCTGCTCGTGGCTTACGCCTCTTCTGAGAGCCTCAGCAATTACCCAGATTCTCTGATCATCAACGATCTCAAGTCTCTCGAGAAGTTCATCATCATCAAGCTCTGAAAAATCGTAGCTTGTAAGGCAATCCACATGCTGCTCAAGTGAGCGGATAGCCTTCATCATCGCACCTTCAAAGTTAGTGCAGATGCTCATTACTTCACCGGTAGCCTTCATCTGTGTTGTGAGGGTCCTCTTGGCGGTGATGAATTTATCGAAAGGAAGCCTTGGGAACTTAACTACACAGTAGTCAAGCGTAGGCTCAAAGCTTGCATAGGTCTTTCCTGTGATCGCATTTTTGATCTCATCGAGTGTGTATCCAAGAGCGATCTTGGCTGCAACCTTGGCGATAGGATAACCTGTAGCCTTACTT
>JAFSTZ010000154.1 GCA_017445525.1 Eubacterium sp. | reverse complement strand
TGATAAGTGAAATACCTATAGATATTCTGAAGATCGACGGAGTATTTATGCACAGAGGAAAGGCTCTGAATCATAACGATAAGGTCGTGCTCAACAATGTTATCCGCATGGGCAAGGAGTTGAAGATGATCGTGCTGTGCGAGGGAGTTGAGACACGCGAGCAGGTGGATTTTTTGAAGGATGCAGGGTGCGATGTGATACAGGGGTATTTCTTCGCCAAACCCATGCCGGAGAGTGAGTTCACGGAGTTTATCAGGGAGTATGCGTGATGAATTTAATTGAATCGAGAAACAGGATTGATGAGATAGATAAGAAGATTGTTGAGCTTTTCGAGGAGCGTATGCGCGTCTCGGGCGATGTGGCCGAATATAAGATCAAAAACGGACTCGCTGTGCTTGATAAGGATCGTGAAAACGAGAAGCTTGACATGCTTGAAGGACTGGCACATAACGGCTTCAACAAGGATGCCATACGCGAGTTGTATGAACAGATAATGTCACTCAGCCGGAAATATCAATACACCCTGATGAACCGCATCATGGATGATACTCTGTCCATAGCTGATTTTGATCAGATCGATGATATGTCCTTTGATGAATACAACACCGTCTATTATTTCGGTGTCAAGGGATCATATACACAGGCTGCCATGCAGGAGATATTCGGTTCCAAGGTGGACGGTCATCATAAAAGAACATTCCGCGGTGTTATGGAAGCAGTTTGTGACGGCATGGCCGACTACGGAGTTCTGCCTATAGAGAACTCTTCTACCGGCGGTATAACCGCAAACTACGATATCATACTGGAGTATCCCATATACATACTCGGCGAGCACGTGATGGAGATTAATCAGTGTCTCCTCGGTCTGCCCGGAGCCCATCTCGATGAGATACGTACTGTATACTCTCACCCGCAGGGACTGATGCAGTGCCGTACATTTTTAGAGAACCACCCTGAGATCAAAGGTGTTGAGTTTGAGAGCACCGCTTCTGCAGCCAAGAAGGTTTTTGAAGATGGCGATCCCTCACAGGCAGCCATCGCAGGCATCACTGCCGCCGATATATACAAACTGTCTGTAGTAGCACAGAACATCCAGACAGAGAAGGACAATTCCACACGTTTTATAGTGATAGGAACCAATAAACTGTATACAAAAAAGGCTGATAAGATCAGCCTCTGTATGGAGCTCCCGCACGTCAGCGGAAGCCTCTATCGTATGCTCTCCCACTTCATCTTCAATGGGATAAATATGACCCTCATCGAGTCGCGCCCCATCCCCGGTCGCCAGTGGAAATACCGTTTCTTCATCGACATAGAGGGCAACCTCGATGACCCGGAAGTCAAAAACGCCCTCCGCGGCATCCACGAAGAGTGCTCTTATATCAAAGTTCTTGGAAACTACGCTTCTATATAAACCTCAGTCCGTTGACCCCGCGCGGAGCTGAACTGTTCTGCTGTAAATTGATACGGGAGCGGCGTTCGCATACATTTTGAGAGCACTTCATCGTGCGATCAAAATGTATGTCGAACATCAGCGCTCCCGGCACCATTTCCATCAGAACCCCTTCAGCTCCCTCTCAACGGACTTCCAATCAGCATCCATCACCGCATGCCGTATCCTCTCATATCTCGTTACATGTATTCCCGAAAATCTATATTCACTCATCTCCGACATGATCTCAAGGCAGGTATCATGATCCTTATCGGACACCGCCTTTTTCATCCTGTGATAAAACTCATTCAGATCCTTTTCAAGTATGAGCGGACGAGCATGAAGTACATCTGTCAACGTCTCATCAACCTGTGACAGCCTTTGCATCGCATTCTCTGCTTCAGAATCAGACTCCGCCGTAAGCACTGTCGCTGCCTCCAGAAACTCCATGATAGGTATAGTATCTAGTGAAGCAGTTTGAGTGGAAACAGCAGGCGCAGGCTGTACCTCCCGCATAGCTGCAACAGCAGGCTGCTCTTTGACAGCCGATACCGTATCATCAGCAACGGGAACTTCCTTCTCATCACCAAGCTCCAATTTGCCGCCATCACTGCGTTTTTTCTGATCCATCATCATCTGTTCAAGCTCAGAGAGCTCAACCTCCGGCTCTGACGAAACATCTTTACCGGTAGTCTTTTCTGACGCTCTCTCATCTGCGGCAGATCCGGCTTTTGCGGTCGTAATGATGATCTCCTCCTCATCCGACTCATCAGATAACAGTCTACCCCTTCCGTCAAACGATACTGCGATCACTATCAAAACAAGCGGAAGAAGCAACGGTATATCGGTTATATGCAAAAGCGAATTGCATAAAAATACAAGCACACTCCCTATCGTGGCAACTATAAGACCACATCTGATACCGGCATTCAATTTCTCAAAATACCATATCGAAAGCAAAAAGCAGATCAGTGCATATACAAGCGGAAGATACCTGATAATAAGTGATAACTCGGGTTTTCTGATAGCAATTATGATTATGGTCAACAACAACAGCGGAACCTGCTGTATTACCAAAACCCCGATGGACGTCTTTTCGTGTGTCTTTATCCAGACCATATCAAACACCGACTGGATCGCACCCATCAGGCCGGCTATAAAGAGCACAACATATATAAATGCTCCACCCTCCATATCACTCCAACTCCATGCCCGGGTTGTCCCGACCGTTGCCCTGAGAGCGCCATCGCCGATGATATGCATCAACGAAAAAAACAGCAGAACCATAAAAAAAACTCTGCCTTTTTTTTCACCTGAAGGCAATGCATAAAACCCGCATGCCGTCATAAGAATGATAAACACACACACGACTGATATAGTTGCTTCAGTTATCATCCACCCACTCCTTCCAAAGCCTGAATCGTCGTGATCCCGGTTACAGGATGCTTTTTATACGGAGCAAGCTTTGACAACGGCTCCAGTACAAAACGACGATTTAACATATCTATATGAGGAATAATCAACGTCTCACTCTCATATACTATATCATCATAATAAATGATATCCAGATCTATAGTCCTCGGTCCCCAGTGTTCCTTTCTTTCCCTGCCACCATCTCTTTCAGCAGCATGCAAAACATCCAAAAGTTCTTCGGGGTCATACAGTGTTTTTATATAAATAATACCGTTTAAAAAATCCGGTTGATCCTCCACACCATAGGGCTTTGTTTCAATAAGATCCGAAACCTTTAGCACACTTATTTTTTTATCTTCTTCCAGTAGTTTTATCGCATTATTAATATTGGTATTTCTATCACCTATATTGGATCCCACGGATATATAAACTTCATGCCTTGATCTCTCCATACTGACACTCACGGTATCAAGCGGAAGAAGTATCGGAGCCCATGGTTTTTTTAACTCCAGCGATATCCTCTCGACCACAGGAAAAGAGATAAGTATCGACTCACACAGATGCTCGGCAAGCGCCTCGATAAGCTTATATGTAGTCTTCTCCATCTCCTCTTTGACAAGGTGAGATACCTTTGCATAGTCGATGGAGTCCTCGATATCATCACTCAATCCTGCCTTCCTTAACGACAGTCCGAGTGACATGGAAACGAGAAACTTCTGTCCAAGTATATTCTCTTCTCTGAGAACGCCGTGATGGCCATATACTTCCAGATTCTGAATACGTATTTCATCCATCACATCGCCCTTTCCTGATCAAACATCTCTGGATACCATGCCATTTATAGAGATGTCCGTAAATGATATCAACTACTCAACAACTCTTCTTACACTGCGTCATGAACGTATCATCGAGAAAAACAGTTTTCTCAACTCTTCATCATCAGAAAAGCATCCTGTCGTCTTATATGTCATAGTCTGAGTACCGGGCTTTTTTACACCTCTCATCGACATACAAAGATGCTCGGCGCGCGCAACTACTATAACGCCCTTTGGTTTCAGCTCATCCTGAAGAGCTTCTGCTATCTGTGTAGTCATCTGCTCCTGTATCTGAGCTCGTCTGGAATATATCTCCACCGTTCTTGCAAGCTTACTCAATCCAACTACTTTTCCATCAGGAACATATCCGATAGAAACAGTTCCGAAAAACGGCAAAAGATGATGCTCGCATACCGAATAGAAACTGATATCTTTTTCTATAACGATATCACCGGTCTCGGAGCTGAAAGTCCTGCTCAAAGGTACTGCAGGATCCTGACCGTATCCACCAAAGATTTCCTCACACATCGCAGATATACGACATGGAGTATCCTTGAGTCCCTCTCTCGTGGTATCCTCACCGATACCTTCAAGGATCAGTCTGACTCCATCTTCAATCTTATTTTTATCCATAAAACGAAACCCTTCCATGAAGAAACCAACGTATCAATACATCTCGGAAAACACTGATCAAAGCGCTTCCTTGAGACAGTCGGATTATAAATAACAGCAACTATATCTAAACTATCTCAGCCAATTCATATACAAGCTTCTCTGTTTTCTGCCATCCAAGACATGGATCCGTGATGGATTTACCATAGATACCCTCACCGATCTTCTGTGCACCGTCTTCTATATAGCTCTCTATCATCAAACCTTTGACTATCTTTCTGATCTCGTCAGAGTGATTTCTCGAATAGATAACATCCTTTGCTATCCTTATCTGCTGCATATAATCCTTGTCCGAATTGGAGTGATTTGTATCAACTATAACAGCAGGATTATCGATCTTTCTTTCCTCATAATTCTCATATAAATGTATCAGATCCTCAAAATGATAATTTGGGATATTTCTCCCGAACTTATCCACATATCCCCGAAGTATCGAATGCGTATATGGATTCCCGGTAGTCTGCACTTCCCATCCTCTGTAAACAAATCTCTGCGGATTCTGTGCGGCAACTATGGAGTTCATCATAACCGATATATCACCACCGGTCGGATTCTTCATGCCAACCGGGATCCCAAGTCCGGACGCAACCAACCTGTGACCCTGATCCTCAACCGATCTCGCACCTATGGCTACATAAGATAAAAGATCAGACAGATACCTGTGATTCTCAGGATAAAGCATCTCCTCGGCACATGTAAACCCGGTCTGTTCTACCACGTGTATATGCATCTGACGTATGGCGATGAGTCCGGCCAGAAGATCCTCCTCAGCCTCCGGATCCGGCTGATGCAACATCCCCTTGTATCCGAGTCCCACGGTACGCGGTTTATTTGTATAAACCCTCGGGATGATATAAAGCTTGTCCTTTACCTTCTCCTGGACTTTTACAAGCCTGTTCATATAATCAACAACCGCTTCCTCATTGTCTGCGGAGCACGGTCCTATGATAAGCAAAAATCTGTCGTCTTTCCCCTCAAATATCTTTCTTATCTCTTCGTCTCTCTGCTCCTTGATATCAGCAACAGTTTGACTCAGCGGATACATATCTTTTATCTCCTGCGGCGTGGGCATCTGCCTGAGATATTCCATCTGCATTTCCATCTTTTTTCCTCTTTTCTTATCGTATATTACTTATACACAGCTTAGCATAAACGCTCTTCAGCTTCACATATGATAAACTGTTTTCGCCATAGACAAGCTACCGAATATAAGCACTACAGCATCTTCCTTTTTGGCTTCATCAGTCACTTCCCTGACAACAGCCTCTATATCAGATCCGCCCGAAACAACGGGCACATCCGGCACTGCACCTGAGATGATCGCAGCCAGAGGCTCCGCCTCCATACCTCTCTCACCGGGCGCTCTCACTGTAGTTATCTTCGACATAAACGGCACAACCGTCTTTGCCATATCCTCAGCAGCCTTATCTCTGAACACACCCATCACGCCGTATATCTTTTTATCCTTTAGCACCCTGCCGATACTCTCAGCCAAAACAAAAACTCCGTCAGGATTGTGTGCGCCGTCGTAGATAACTATCGGATCTTCACTTATGACGTCAAACCTCGCCGGTATCTTTGCTATAGAAATACCGGTTTCCTTATATCCATCTACGGCGTTCAGTATCTTGTCTGACAAACCGGAAGCATCCCAAGTGTCAGACACACCCGCCAAACCATCCTCACCATCCCGGATCAGCTGTTCAAGTTTCTCTATGGACTTTACGGCAAGCATGGCGTTGTAAACCTGATATTCTCCAATCATGCGGGTACGAAAAGGCGCTCCGTCTATCTTAAAATCAATACCCGAAAGATCATATTTATCTATGACAACACTCTCACCATGTACCTCGGTAAAGTCGGCATTTTTATCTTCAGCCTCAACTCTGATACGCCCTACGATCATACCTCTCATACGTTCCTGACGCTTTTTGGTCCTGGCTATCTCGCGCTGCTTTATTGGAGAAATATCACCGTCTACAGCCTCTCCTGCCCCCATCGGAACACCCATCCTGACACCCGGCTGATATGTAACAACTCTGCCACGCTCAGGTATGATCCCGGCCTTTTCTCCGGCTATCAGGCTCACTGAGCTGCCAAGATACTGCATATGATCAAGGCCTATGGGAGTTATGACAGACAAAAGACTGTTCCGGATGACATTGGTTGCATCATTTTTTCCACCCATGCCGACCTCTACTACCGCAACATCGACTTTCTCCTGCTCAAACGCAGCAAATGCTCCGGCCGTCTCAAGCTCGTAAACAGTCGGTTTTTCACTGTTTTTGGAGCTCATCATCTCCACGGTTTCTATGATATCCGTCATGATCTGTTCATATGTCTCATCCTGCAGATATCCCTCGTCCATAGCTTTATCAAAAACATCCGGATCTCCGGCAGAAAAATCATACGTACTTCCATCCATGATCCTTATGATCTCTTTGTCATCAACAACTGCAGGTGAAGAATACCATCCAACCTTCAATCCGGCACACAAAAGGATCGACACCATATAGGCAGACGTCGACCCTTTACCGTTCGTTCCGGCAACATGTATGACCGGGTACTGATCCTGTGGATCACCCAGTCTCCCCATAAGTTCACGCATCCTATCAAGCCCCGGACGGATGCCCGATGCCGACGCTTTCTCCAGATATGCCTTAATCTCATGTAAATTCATAATGTCGCCCTGTTATATACATTTTTATTCACAGCTTGCTGCATAGTTAAAACATTGATTTGAAGCGCCATACCTATCCATATCGAAACGTAGGATAAACACATATGCTGCTTTACTTGATCGCCCTTACCCTGATAACCTCGGGAATAGCCTCAAGATCTTTCAGTATCTGATCCGATGTCGGAGAGCAGATATCAAGAACAGAGTATGCAAACTCACCCTTGGACTTATTCCACATATTTTCGATATTGACATTGTCCTTAGCAAAAACATTGGTAAACTGAGTCAGCATCTTCGGAAGATTCTTATGAAGAATAGTTATCCTTCCTTCAGTCTGACAGATACCTGCATCTGTATTCGGATAGTTAACCGAATTCTTTATATTACCATTGTCTATAAAATCCCTGATCTCTCTGGCAGCCATCTTGGCACAGTTATCCTCGGACTCCTGAGTAGATGCTCCGAGATGCGGTGTAACAGTGGTATTTGGCATATTAACCGTATTCGGATTCGGGAAGTCTACAAAATAATGTCCAACCTTGCCACTCTCCAAAGCAGCCTTCATATCATCTTCATTTACAAGAGTATCACGTGACAGATTCAGGATAACAACTCCGTCTTTCATTTTGTCAAACGCTTCTTTATTCAGCATGCCCTTGGTAGAGTCAAGCAACGGAACATGGATTGTGATATAATCACAGGTTTCATAAAGTTCCTCATTGGTCTTAACCATGGTTACGTCTCTGGTCATATTAACCGCATTTTCTATAGAAATATAGGGATCGCAGCCATACACATCCATACCGAGACGGTTTGCGGCATTTGCCACAATAACTCCGATAGCTCCGAGTCCGATGATACCAAGCTTCTTCCCCTTGATCTCGGTTCCCGCAAACTCTTTCTTGGCCTTCTCGGCGTTCTTTGCGATATCAGGATCAGAAGCGTTGTCCTTGCACCATCTGATACCGCCTGCAATATCTCTCGCCGACAAAAGAAGTGCAGCTATGGTCAGCTCCTTAACTCCGTTTGCATTTGCCCCGGGGGTATTGAAAACAACGATACCCTTCTCAGCACACTTCTCCAGAGGGATATTGTTCACACCCGCACCGGCACGTGCCACTGCAAGCAACCCCTCCGGGAGCTCCATATCGTGCATAACAGCAGATCTTACAAGCACAGCCTGTGCATCGTTTATCTCATCGGTGATCTCATAGTTATCAGGTAACATCTCCAATCCGCACTCAGCTATCGGATTCAGGCACTTCACTTTCACACTCATTATCTTATCTCACTTTCTATTGTTTTCAATTTATATCCATAAGAAGCCTTCGAAAAGCACTCAGATCATGAGGATTTCCAAAAACCTCTTATGCTCACTCACACGGGAGCGGCGGTCGCATATGTTTTGAACGCACTTCATACGTGCGTTCCAAAACATATGTCAAACATCAGCGCTCCCGGCTGAACACTCATCATGCTTTCTTTTCAAAATCTCTCATAAATTCAACCAGCTTTTCAACACCGGCTTTCGGCATAGCGTTGTAAATTGAAGCCCGCATACCACCCACAGAACGATGTCCCTTGAGATTCTCAAGTCCTGCTGCCTTTGACTCGGCAACAAACTTCGCATCAAGCTCTTCATCTCCTGTTATGAAAGGAACATTCATAAGTGAACGATCCTCCTTGCGGACGGTTCCCTTGAAAAGACTTGAGGAATCGAGGAAATCATAAAGGATCTTAGCCTTCTCTTCATTTCTCTGCTTCATGGCAGCAAGTCCGCCGTTTGCCTTTAACCACTTGAACACCTTGCCGCAGATATAGATACCGTAACACGGCGGTGTGTTAAACAGTGACTGAGCATCGGCATGAGTCTTGTACTTGAGCATGGTAGGAACCTTCTCATCAAGATCATCACGTATCAGATCCTTACGAATAATAACGATAGTCACACCCGCAGGTCCGATGTTTTTCTGAACACCACCGTAGATCACACCATATTTATTCACATCCACCGGTTCTGACAAAAAGCAAGATGAAACATCTGCTACCAGAGTCTTACCTTTTGTGTTTGGCAGTTTCCAGAACTTTGTACCGTAAATCGTATTATTCTCACAGATATATACGTAATCTGCATCATCATCTATCGGCAGATCAGAGCAGTCCGGGATGTAGGAAAACGTCTCATCTTCAGATGAAGCGATCTTGTTTGCCTTTCCGTACTTTCCTGCCTCCTGCCAAGCCTTCTTTGCCCACTGACCGGTAACGATATAATCAGCTACACCGTTTTTCATGAGATTCATGGGGATAGCTGAAAACTGCGTCCATGCACCACCCTGAAGGAAAAGCACCTCATACTCATCGGAAATACCCATCAGTTCTCTCAAGTCTGCCTCGGCAGTCTTGATAATCTCATCATACACCTTTGAACGATGGCTCATCTCCATAACCGACATGCCTGATCCATTGTAATCAAGCATCTCCGCTGCAGCCTCCTTAAGCACCTCCTCCGGCAGGCAAGCCGGTCCGGCTGAAAAGTTGTAAACTCTCGACATTTTTACTTCCTCCTTATCCTTACAGATACTTTATTTTTTTTATTATTGTTAGACGCGCAAACTCGGAAAGCTTCGCTTTCCTCGTTCGCGGGCATTCGCCCTATACAGCGGTTCACATGATGTCATATGCGTGCAAGCACGCATGACATCAGGGTGTCCGCTGTGCACGTCTAATTGCTTTCGCGCAGGTCTTTCTCATCAAACACACTGTCTATCGGCTTACCGGGTGCTACCATCGGCCAGACCTTCTCATCCTGATCTATGATAACCTCCAGGACCGTAGGCACACCCGAGTCCACAGCCTCATGGATCGCTGCATCAAGATCTTCTTTCTTATCAACCCTGATAGCCTTTGCCCCCATAGCCTCAGCTACTTTGCAATAGTCCACCTTGTCTTCAAGGATAGTCTGTGAATAGTGCTTGTTGTAAAACAGCGTCTGCCACTGTCTGACCATACCGAGCGCATGATTGTTAAATACGACTTCTATGATCGGTATATCATATCTGGTAGCGGTTGCGATCTCATTCATATTCATACGAAAACAACCATCTCCCGCAAAGTTGACCACCACAGAGTCGGGGCAGCCTACCTTTGCTCCGATACAGGCTCCGAGACCGTATCCCATGGTACCCATACCACCGGATGTGAGAAAATGTCTGGGCTTTTG
>JAFSTZ010000153.1 GCA_017445525.1 Eubacterium sp. | reverse complement strand
GGAACTTCGTGAGGAGACCGGGTTGCTGCTCGAGCAGGTTGAGGATGTCGTTCCGCTCAGCTTCAGCGCTGTGGGATTCTCCAACGAGACCAATGTCTGTGTGTTCGGCAGGGCGTCAGGCACTATACAGCCCAGTGATTCTGAGGTGGAGGAGATAGAGGCCGGCTGGTATACCAGGGAAGAAGTCAGAGAACTGCTGAAGGACAACTACTTTGCCGCGAGGACGCAGAGCTATTGCTACCTGTGGAGCAGGCACGGACTCTCCGAATGGGAGTGACAGCCGTGAATAGTAACTTGGGGTGTGGTATTGCATTTTTATATGAAGTATGATATGATAGACGGTGCGCGTTTTGGAGAGCACCGTAGTCGGAGGGTGATATGTCACAGACCGAAACGGGTAACGAGTTATATTTTGATGACAGCTTTATGGAAAGCCTGATGTCGAATGATTCCATCGGGAAGTTCATAGAGCAGGGCGAGGCATTCAGGACGCTTATGGCATATTATAAATGTGCCATCATGGAGATCGAGACCAAGTTCAACGTCCTGAACGAAGACTTTTCGGCCGAGTATGACAGAAATCCGATAGAGACAGTGAAGACAAGGCTGAAAACTCCCGAGAGCATCATAGAGAAGCTTCATCGCAAGGGACTTCCTTTTTCTGCGGAGTCCATAGAGGACAACCTGAATGATATTGCAGGAATCAGAGTTGTGTGCGCTTTTCCGGAAGATATCTATCTTTTAAGCGAGTGTTTGTTACAACAGGATGATATCCGACTCATAAAGAAAAAGGATTATATAGCCAACCCGAAGCCAAACGGATACAGAAGTCTGCATCTGATCGTGGAGGTGCCCATATTTCTCCACAACGAAAAGAGATATATGAAGGTCGAGGTACAGCTCAGGACCATAGCCATGGACTTCTGGGCGAGTCTAGAGCATCAGATCTACTACAAAAAGGGACACAACGCCGAAGAACTGAGGAATGAACTGAAGTCCTGTGCCGAGATCAGTGCTGCGTTGGATCTTAGGATGCAGAATATTCGTGCTCAGTTAGATGAAGAGGTCTGGGAAGATGAATAGGAGAAATATCGACATACCCTGGGCTGCGCTGGTGCTGATAGTCATAAATGTCGTGGTGTTTTTCTATATGGAGATAAACGGTTCGACTGAGGACGGCGAGTATCTGGTAGGCATGGGAGCGCTTCTTGATGAGGCGGTCATAAATGATCATGAGTACTACAGACTTGTGACTCATATGTTTCTGCATATAGGAGAGGCACATCTTTTCAACAACATGATATCTTTGCTGGTTTTGGGATATACGACGGAAAGGGTGCTGGGACATATACGTTTCGTGATACTTTACTTTCTGTCCGGAATCCTGGCAGGTGCTGCCACCATCATGTACAATCTGTATATCGTGCATGAACCCGGTCTGTCGGCCGGAGCATCGGGAGCCATATTCGGGCTTATGGGTGCACTGCTGGTGATGGTCATCAGGATAAATAAGGGCAGGCACACTACTGCCATCCCGAGATATATCGTATATCTGGCGCTGACGTTATACAGCGGATTTATGGATGAGACCATAAGCGGATCGGCGCATCTGGGCGGATTTATAGCGGGCATCCTGCTTTATCTGGTTATGATGCCACCGGGCAAGGAGAAGAAAAATATAGTTATCTGAGGATTTTGATATAGCCGATTTCGGAGGTTCTATTTATAAAGATGAGAGTAAATATTTACTACGGCGGAAGAGGTCTGATAGATGACCCGACCATATTTGTCATAGAGCGTATCTCAAAGGTGCTTGACGAGCTCAGGGTGACCGTCGAGAGATACAATCTTTTTGAAGAAAAAAGCTCTATCATGGTCATGCCGAAGACACTGAAGGATGTTGACGCCGTGATACTTGCGGTGTCACTGGAGTGGTTCGGTATAGGCGGGTTTATGCAGCAGTTTTTGGATTCATGCTGGCTGTACGCTGACAAGGAAGAGATAAAAAAGATATATATGCTTCCGGTTGTTATGGCGACGACCTACGGAGAGAGAGAGGCGGAGTTCTCGCTTATCAGGGCGTGGGAGATGCTCGGAGGCATCCCTTGTGAGGGTATCTGTGCCTATGTCGAGAATCATGTTGACTTTGAGACAAACGCCGAGTACAACCTTATGATAGAGAAGAAGACGGAAAACTTCTATCGCACTATCTCAAAGCATACTCAGGCTTTTCCCAACAGCAATATGCAGGTCAAAAAGACCGTGCTCAGATCTGCCACCCTCGCACTTACTCCTCAGGAGTCGGAGCAGCTGTCTGCCTATGTCGCTAATGATGCCTATGTCAAGAAGCAAAAAGAGGATATCGAGGAACTCACCAATCTTTTCAAGGGGATGGTTGGAGATGCGCCGAAAAAGGATGAATATGTGGAGGCACTGCGCGAGCATTTTTATCCGATGGATGATCTCGAGGCGATATATCAGCTCGATCTTGAGGACGAAAATCAGACTCTCATCATAGAGATCAAAAATGAAAACCTCGATGTCTATAGGACTACGCTCGGAGCAGGCTCTAAAAATGGAAAGGCTGATGTGACGGCGAAGGTCCGCACTTCTGTTTTCAGGGATATCCTTGCGGGCGAAAAGTCCTTCCAGGGAGCATTTATGAAAGGGGATATGCCTTCGGTAAACGGAAACTTCACTATGGTGAGAAACTTTGATACACTGTTCAGATTCAACGAACCGGAGGATCAGCCTGAGTGATGGTTGGGATTCCTTGCGGCGTAAGAATAGGATATATACAATAATATTATAATATAAAATGGAGGGATAGTGATGGAAAACTGTATTTTTTGCAAGATTATAGCGGGCGAGATCCCGTCAGCAACCGTTTATGAGGACGACGATGTCAAGGCGATACTTGATGTGAATCCGGCGGCCAGGGGACACGTGATCGTGCTTCCGAAGAAGCATGCTTCAGATGTTTTCTCTATACCGGATGAGGATCTTTCCAAGGCGATATGTGTTGCCAAAAAGATCGCGATCGCTGTTAAAGAAGCATATAAATGTGATGGTGTAAATATACTTCAGAACAACGGTGAGGCAGCCGGACAGACGGTATTCCATCTGCATATTCATGTGATACCGAGGTTTGAGGGAGATACAATCTCCGTTAAGTGGAAGCAGGGAGAGATGCCTGCAGATCTCGATGTGATTGCGGATGAGATAAAGGCGTGCATGAAGTGATGCTTTCGGTGTACGTATCCGTGATGCAAAATGAAGAGGTTGTTTACGATCATAGGAGGGAGATATGTCAGGGGAGCAAAAAAGGATAATTCTTACCGGTGGCGGTACCGCAGGCCATGTGACCCCGAATATGGCTCTCATACCCGAATTGCAAAAGAGGGGTTATGAGGTGTTTTATGTCGGTTCCAAGGAAGGTATGGAGAAGGAATTGATAGGGAGTCTGGATATCCCGTATTACGGTATATCATCGGGTAAGCTCAGAAGATACTTTGACCTCAAAAACTTTACTGATCCGTTCCGCATACAGAAGGGATATTTTGAGGCAAAAAAGATAGTAAAGGATATACAGCCTGATGTATTGTTTTCCAAGGGAGGATTTGTCACGGTACCTATGGTGATAGCGGCTTCAAAAAAGAAGGTTCCCTGTATCCTTCATGAGTCGGATATATCGCCGGGACTTGCAAACCGTATGTGTATCAGATGGTCAAAGCTCATATGTACCAACTTTCCCGAAACACTGAATCATCTTCCCGAGGGAAAGGCACAGGTTACCGGGTCCCCCATAAGAGAAGAGTTGTTTCAGGGGGACAAACAAAAAGGACTTAAGTTCTGTGAGTTTGAGGAAGACAAGCCGGTCATCATGGTCATGGGCGGAAGCCTGGGATCGGTAAGAGTTAACGACTCAGTGCGTGAGATACTTCCCGAGCTGCTGAAGAAATATCAGGTGGTACACCTCTGCGGCAGGGACAAGCTGGATGCATCTCTCATGGGAACAAAGGGATATATGCAGTTTGAGTATGTGAGCGGCGAACTGAAGGATCTGATGGCTGCCGCTGATATGGTAGTGTCAAGGGCGGGAGCCAATGCGAGATGTGAGCTTGCCGC
>JAFSTZ010000152.1 GCA_017445525.1 Eubacterium sp. | reverse complement strand
GCTGATCTGCGGCAGCTATGCAAAGGCGTCATGCAAGGGGAGAGCTTTTGCCATAGATATGGAAGTGAGATAGATGTTTGGTCGAGATGATGTAGTTTAGTGCTGAGATTTCCTTACTTTTCGGTCTTTTATGTAAAAAATGCTTGACTATATCTGAAAATATGGTATAATCTTTTCAGTGCAAAAATAACCCTAACAGTTGTACTTTGCACAATCTACAACTGGAGGGAGGTAAGGTGTGAGACTATGTCTAGTGTAATTGTTAAAGAAAACGAGTCACTGGATAGCGCTCTTCGCCGTTTCAAGAGAAACTGCGCGAAGGCAGGAATCCAGCAGGAGATTCGTAAAAGAGAGCACTACGAAAAGCCGAGCGTCAGACGTAAGAAAAAGTCTGAGGCGGCTCGCAAACGTAAGTTTAAATGATGTTTTGCGAAATCGAAAGCCTGTTTCAGATGAAACAGGCTTTCTTTCAGTCTATTACATGGGACTACCTTATTGGTCATGATTTTTTTCGACAGATACACTGAATTGGAGATTTGTCAGATTGGAACAGATTGAATTAAGTATTCCTGCTGAGCATGAGCGGAATATCTTTGGAAAACTGGACAGTTATGTCAAAAAAATAGAGCGGTCATTGAGCGTGCGAGTAGTGCTCAGAGACAGCTCTGTTGTTGTACACGGGGAAAAGAGTGCTCTTGATGGGGCGAAATATGTTTTTGATGAGCTCTTGAAGATGTCTGAACGCGGTAACGACATCACGGAGCAGCAGGTTGATTATATACTGGCCTCGGTTCAGGAGGAGTCCAAGGTTTCTCTGGCTGAGATCGACAAGGAGCTTGTCGGGTACACCATAGCGGGCAAGCCTATCAGACCGAAGACGCTTGGACAACAGAAGTATGTCAAACAGATCCGTGACAAAATGATGGTTTTCGGGCTTGGTCCTGCGGGAACCGGCAAGACCTATCTCGCTATGGCGATGGCTATAGAGGCTTTCAGAAATGACGAAGTAGGAAGGATCATACTCACAAGACCGGCTATAGAGGCGGGAGAGAATCTGGGTTTTTTGCCGGGTGACCTACAGCAAAAGATCGATCCCTACTTAAGACCTCTCTACGATGCGCTTTACCAGATAATGGGCGCTGATTCATTTATAAAGAACAGCGAAAAGGGACTTATAGAGGTGGCTCCGCTCGCTTATATGAGGGGGCGTACGCTGGAGAATGCGTTTATCATACTTGATGAGGCACAGAACACTACGCCGGCGCAGATGAAGATGTTTCTGACTCGTATTGGCTTCGGCTCCAAGGTGGTGATCACCGGAGACCTCTCGCAGAAGGATCTGCCGTTTAAGGCGGAGTCGGGACTCGAGGTAGCGGCTAAGGTGCTCGAGGGTATCGATGATATCGGGTTCTCGTATCTGACAAACAAGGATGTGGTTAGGCATCCGCTGGTGCAGAAGATCGTTCATGCGTACGAAAAATACGAGGCGAAACAGGCGTACAGGCAGTCGAAACAGAGGAAAGGAAAATAGTAGTTATACATACTTAGGAACTTGGCGGGACGGCTGATGTTTGACATGCATTTTGCTCGTGCGTATAAAGCACTCACAAAATGCATGCAAACGCCCGTCCCCGCATAAGTGGACTGAGGAAGTATAAAGGATTTCCTCGTACGTGTGTGGCGACAAAGGGGCTGCCTGTAGGTGTTTCGGGACAAGAGAGATAATAAGGTTGCTCGTGGGAGAGGGAAAGCATATATGTTGATTGATTATATTAATGATAGTGATATAGAGTTTGGGTTTGAAGAGGAGGAGTTGATCGAACGGCTTGTGTCAGCTACTGTTAAGATGCTGGAGTGCCCGTATGATGTGAGCGTGAGTGTCAGCGTGGTAGGGCTTGATGAGATCCACAGGCTGAACAACGAGTATAGAGAGATCGACAGATCTACTGATGTTTTGAGTTTTCCCATGAATGAGTACGATGAACCAGGTGTGTTTGAGGGAGATGTATTTGAGGGTTCCATGAGTTCTGATCCGGACACGGATGAGCTGTTGCTCGGCGACATCGTACTGTGTGCTGACAAGGTTCGTTCTCAGGCAGAGGATTACGGTCACAGCGAGAAGCGCGAATACACTTTTCTGATAGTTCATTCCCTCCTTCACCTCTGTGGTTTTGACCACATCGAAGATGCTGACCGTGAGGTTATGGAAGCAAAACAGGCCGAGATCCTCGATCATGTTGGGATAAGTCGATAGATCTGGCAAACTGATCATATGGAAAAGCAGTAGAGTGTTATAGCTCTACGAAAATCATATAGGGGATTTTTCATCATGGCAACAAACGAAAAGAAAGGAACAGACTTCCTAAAGCAAGGCGGCATCCTGGCTATGGCGTCTCTTTTCGTGCGCTTCATCGGGCTCATCTATCGTATCCCTATGTCAAACATCCTCGGCGAAGAGGGCAACGGAATATATGCTGTAGCCTTTGAAATCTACGATCTTATCCTCATTATATCTTCATACAGCCTTCCGTTGGCTATGTCGAAGATCATTTCCGCTCAGATAGCAAAGAAGGAGTATAAAAACTCTTCCCGCACCCTCAAGGTCGGGATGATATTCGCCATGATATCCGGTGGCGTTTTTGCGGCAGCACTTTTGTTTGGAGCGGGAGCGATAGAGCAGTATATCTATCCGGAGTATGCCGGAGTACAGATACCGCTGCGTATATTGGCACCCACTATACTTATCGTAGCATTCTTAGGGGTGTTCAGAGGGTATTTTCAGGGCAAAAAAACCATGATACCAACAGCAGTATCACAGGTGATAGAGCAGATAATAAATGCGATAGTATCAGTAGTGGCGAGTTATCTGTTTATGAAGTGGACATTTGGTGATATCCATCAGGCTGCGTGGGGAGCGGCCGGTGGTACTATGGGAACCTGCCTGGGGGCCGCAGCTGCATTATTGCTCCTGGTATTTCTCATCTCGATATATAAACCGGTCATGAGAAAGATGGAAAGCAGAGATGTGACCAACCATGTGGACTCCACGGGTTATCTTTTCAGAGTTCTGCTTCTCACTATACTGCCTGTCATACTTTCCCAGACAGTTTATAATATCAGCGGTCTTATCGATTACAAGATATTCGGATATTTTTCTGCGGAAACCGGTATCCATCCCGTAGAGATAAAGAGTCTGGTAGGGGTTTACAGCTCTAAGTACAGAGTCCTCTGTTCCGTGCCCATAGCTTTGTCTACGGCACTGGCTTCATCAATGATCCCAAGTGCGGTAGCAGCCTTTACCGAGGGCGATGCCGAAAACCTGAAATCACATATTGCATCTGTTGTTAAGTTTAACATGATCATAGCGTTTCCGTGCTTCGTCGGATATACTGTATTGGGGATGCCTATAGTCAAGCTGCTGTTTTCTTCAAACTATATACTTGGAGGCAAGCTGCTTGTAGCCGGTTCACTTGCGATAGTTTTCTATGCACTTTCAAACGTAACCGGAGCAGCACTTCAGAGTATCAACCGTATGAGCCTCCCGGTGATACATTCGGCGATATCTCTTGTTTTGCATATCGGGATAGTTGTCGTATGTGTCAAGTTTACTTCTATGGGGATATACGCCTTACTTGTTGGCAATATCACCTTCCCTCTGGTCGTATGGCTATTGAATCTCTGGGCGTTAAAGCGGTATATACCGGGATTTAAACAGGAGATCATCAAGACCTTTATCGCACCTTTGGCAGCTTCTGTCTGGATGGCGATAGTCACTCTTTTGGTTTATGAACTGACAGGATTGATAACAACATCAAATATTATCCGAACATTAGTCTCACTGGTTTTTGCTATATGTGTATATTTCGTTGTTTTACTGCTTATAAAAACTCTGAACAAGGAAGAGATAGTCCAGTTCCCGTTTGGCTACCGGCTGTATGCATTGGCTAAAAAATGTCATCTGATGGCGTGATTTACGCTTGCATATTGACAGAAATTATGGTAAAATTATAGCGTTTTGATAAATATGAAAAGGAGAGTTAGAGATGGCCTGGTGTCCGAAATGTAAAAATGAATACAGAGAAGGGATTACTGAGTGTCCTGATTGCGGTACAGAGCTTGTGGACGAGATTCAGAAGGAGGTTGAAGAAGCACCTGTAGGACCGCAGCCTGTCATACTTATGAAGTCAGCTTACAGGGATGTGGCAGAAAAAGCTGTTAAGTATTTAAGATATAGCGGGATCCTTTCAAGTGCGCTGGCAAACGGCGTGCCGGAGGAGGTATCTGATGAGGAAGTATCGGATGAGGATACATCCGGCGAGGAGGAGTTTCTCGTTATCGTTGCGGATGTAGAACTCGATAATGCACTCGACTGCCTGATCGATCTTGATCCCGGAGAAACAGTTGATGAGGATCGACTGTATGAACTTGTTCCCGATATAGAGGACAGACTTGATGAG
>JAFSTZ010000151.1 GCA_017445525.1 Eubacterium sp. | reverse complement strand
GATTGTCTACCTCTCTGTCCTTCTTTACCTCGATGACTATACGGATGCCTTCCTTTGATGACTCATCGCGGACATCTGCGATCTCATCAAAGACTTTGTTTTTCAAGAGATCGACCAGAGACTGCACCAGCTTTTCCTTGTTTCCGGAAACGGTATACGGTATCTCGGTTATGATGATATTGGTCTTGCCGTATTCGCCCTTCTCTATCTCGGTACGGGCTCTGACTCTGATCTTGCCCTCACCTGTCGAATAAATAGCCGGGAGTTCGGACGCATTTATGATGATGCCGCCCGTCGGAAAGTCCGGTCCCGGGCAAAGGCTCATCAGCTTCTCTATGGATGTGTTCGGATGATCGATATACGCGATGGTCGCGTCGATAACCTCTCCGATATTATGCGGAGGGATATTAGTTGCCATGCCGACTGCGATACCGGTTGTTCCGTTTATAAGAAGATTCGGCAGCTGAGCAGGCAGTACAACCGGCTCCTGCTCCGTGTCATCAAAGTTCGGCGTAAAGTCAACCAGACCCTTCTCGAGATTCTCAAGCATGGACATGGCTGCAGGAGACAGCTTTGCCTCGGTATAACGCATGGCCGCCGCCGAGTCACCATCGATGGAACCGAAGTTTCCGTGGCCGTCCACCAAAGGCGCATTCAGGCTATAGTCCTCAGTCATGTGCACCAGCGCATCGTAGATAGAACTGTCACCGTGCGGGTGGTACTTACCCATGGTATCTCCGACTATACGGGCACTCTTCCTGTACGGTCCCGACGGATCGAGTCCCAGCTGATCCATAGCATACAGGATACGCCTCTGAACAGGCTTGAGTCCATCCCTCACGTCCGGAAGTGCCCTCGCCACGATGACACTCACCGCATAATCACGATACGAGGTCTTCATCTCCTCGGCAAAGTCAAGCTGGATTATATTGTCTTCCACAGTTTTCTTAGGCATCTATGTTACACTCCTTACTCATATGAACACTACCGTGCTCTGTTTGATCTGACATCCATGATACACGTTTATCATCCCGGAAACTCATATATCAAGCACAGCGTACTTCGCTTCCTCCATGATGAACTCGCGTCTCGGAGGGACATTCGACCCCATCAGGATGTCCGTGATCTCGTCAGCCTCGACGGTGTCGGATATAGAAACCTGAGCCAGCACTCTCTGCTCCGGATCCAGAGTCGTCTCCCACAGCTGCGTATCGTCCATCTCTCCGAGACCCTTGTAGCGCTGAAGTTCCTTTATCTTTATCCCCTTCTTTCTGAACTTCTCCAGTTCAAAGTCATTGAACAGATACTCGTTTACCCTCTGCTTTTTCTTCCCGCTGGTATCGTCATACGAAACCCTGTAGAGCGGCGGCAGTCCCCTGTAGACCTTACCCTGATAGATAAGCTCCGGCATAAATCTATAGAAAAATGTCAAGAGCAGCGTAGAGATATGTGCTCCGTCGACATCGGCATCCGTCAGGATGATGATCTTGTCATAACGAAGCTTTCCTATATCGAACTCCTCACCGATACCGCAACCGAATGCGGATATCATGGTTTTGATCTCGTTATTCACAAGGATCTTCTCGAGAGGCGCCTTCTCCACATTCAGTATCTTTCCACGCAGAGGCAGCACTGCCTGAGTCCTGCGGTTCCTGGCAGTTTTAACCGTGCCTCCCGCAGAATCTCCCTCGACGATATATATCTCACACTCTTCGGGCTTTCTCGACGAGCATGCGGCGAGCTTCGACTTGGTATCGGTATCATTTAACTGCTTCATGATACTCTTTCTGGCCTTGTCTCCGGCTGTTCTCGCCTTAAATGACTTATGGATGTTTTCAAGGATCCTCTTGAGCACCTCAACATTTTTATCGAAATAAAGCTGTGCCTTCTCCCCCATCACCTCATCAACAGCAGTCTTGGCATCCGTATTTCCAAGCTTGTTCTTCGTCTGAGACTCAAACTGCGGATCAGGATGCTTGATGGACACGATGGCAACTATACCGTTTCGGATGTCCTTTCCGTCGAAGTTGTCATCCTTTCCCTTCAAAAAGCCCAGTTCCCTGGCATAATTGTTCATGATACGGGTCAGAGCAGTCTTAAACCCGGTCACCAGCGTACCGCCGTCAGCAAGATTTATACGGTTACAGTACGAGTTGATCTGCTCCGTATACTCAGATGTATACTGAAAAGCGATCTCAACCTCGATATCTCCGCTCTTTCCCTCTATATAGACTACATCCGGATGGAGCTTCGGCACATCCCTGGTGATATACTTCACATAACTCTGGATACCGAACTCCTCGTAGAACTCTACCTGTTCTCCCGTCCTCTCATCTTTAAAAATAATCCGGAGTCCCTTGTTCAGATACGCAATCTCTTTCAGCTTCTTCCTGATTGTCTCAGACTTGAACTCCACCGTCTCAAATATCTCATCATCCGGATAAAAAGTCACCTTGGTTCCGGTATTACTCTTCAGACAATGCCCGATCTCCGGAAGCTTGTTCCCCTTCTCAAGCTTTGTCACCGGCTTTCCGCCGTCCTTGTACTCATCCTTATAAATACGCCCGTCGCGGCGCACCTCCACAGACAATCTCTTTGAAAGAGCGTTCACCACAGAAGCACCGACGCCGTGCAGACCTCCGGAAACCTTGTAAACATCACTGGAGAACTTACCGCCTGCGTGAAGTATGGTATAGACAACCCTGACTGTCGGGATCTTCTGAGTGGGATGGATATCGACAGGTACTCCTCGCCCATTGTCCTCGATAGTCACACCACCGTCCTTCATCAGAGTCAGATGGATCTCGGAACAAAAGCCCGCCAGATGCTCATCGATACCGTTGTCCAAGATCTCCCATATCATATGGTGAAGACCTCTGGTACCGGTGCTGCCGATGTACATACCCGGACGCTTCCTGACCGCCTCGAGTCCCTCCAGAACGACTATATCTTTTCCGCTGTAAGAATCACTCATCTATGTCTTCTTCCTTTCATCTGAATCTACAGGACATCCCAAAAACATAAAACCATAAGACCGATCTGCTCACCACCCTATATGGTATATCTGACGCTTGCACATACATCATCTATTCTATGACAAAAATGTCAT
>JAFSTZ010000150.1 GCA_017445525.1 Eubacterium sp. | reverse complement strand
CTCCGGATGCTCCTCGATATGCTTCTCGTGTCTGTCCTGATATTTGTACAGCTTCAGTAAATACGCCTCTTCCTTTGCTGCATGAACCTCACGACCGCAGTCTGGGCATTTGCCGTCTACCAGCTGAGTAGGAGTAAAAAACGACTCGCACGGAGTACAGTACATACCTTCATAGTAACCCTTATAAATATCCCCCTTCTCGTACATCTTTTTAAACATCTTCTGTACCTGCAGCTCATGATCATGATCTGTCGTACGGATAAATCTGTCGTAGGAAGTATTCATCAGATCCCAGATCCTCTTGATCTCACCTGCAACACGGTCCACGAACTCCTTGGGAGTAATACCCTCCTCAGCCGCCTTCATCTCGACCTTCTGACCATGCTCGTCGGTACCGGTCTGGAACCTCACATCGTATCCCTGAAACCTCTTGAATCTTGCGATAGCATCGGCAAGAACAATCTCATAAGTATTGCCGATATGAGGCTTCCCGGACGTGTAGGTTATCGCTGTTGTTATGTAGTATTTACCTTTATTATTCACTAATCAATCCTCCTGTAGTATAATCAATGAAGTTCCGCTCTCGCTGTGCTCGACGGAACGACTATGTTTCTAACTTCGGATCTCGCTGCGCTCTTCCTCAGTAAGAAACATATGTCATGGCAGATCCAGCAACTCTTTAACCTTCGGATCACTCATCATAAGTGCTGTGTTAGCAGTTTTTGTTAAAAATCTCATGGAGCGCACAGGGTACTCTCCGATGGCAGTCTCACCGGTAAGCATAAGTCCCGATGCCCCGTCAAGAACTGCATTATAAATATCAGAAACCTCAGCTCTCGTCGGGATAGCCACATGCTCCATGGAGTGCAGCAGCTCCGTCGCTATGATAAATGGTTTGTCAAGCCTCCTGCATACCTGCGCGATCTCCTTTTGAACCTTTGGAAGTTCCCACAACGGAAATGCATTCCCCAGATCTCCTCTTGCGATAACGACCGCATCGCAAAGCTCCGTGATCTCACCTATATGTTCATACCCTGCTTTGCACTCAATCTTTGCAAACACCTTTATGTCTTCCGCATCATTTTTCTGAAGCTCCTGCTTCAAAAGCTGTATGTCACCGGCGCCTCTGACGAATGACTGCATGACTCCGGTCACTCCGTACTGCTTCAAAAGCTTCATCTGCGCCTTGTCGTGAGCAGTGAGAGTCGGCAGATCAGCCGATCTGTCGGTGACGGAGATATTTTTCCTGGAGTAGAGCACGCCGCCTCTGATGACCTCACAGGTGGCTGACCTCGTATGAACTCCGTCATCTCCCTCGGTCTGGATTATCCTCTCCGTACGAAGCTTCAGCCTGCTGTCATCGATCAGCACCTCCTGCCCCGGATACAGAAGATCCAAAGCCAACTGAGGCATCGGAATATCGCCCTTCTCGCTTCCAAGCTTGACCGACTTCCCTTCCTTCAGCAGGATAGGCTTTTTTACATCTCCGACTCTGAGCTCAGGTCCCTGCAGATCTATAAGCAGATCCGCAGTAACTCCCTCTGCCTCCGCCGCCTTGAACACGCGGCCTATCTGCAGAGATGCCTCAATCAGAGACTCGTGGGCACTGTTCAGACGGATCCCTGTCATACCGTACTGAAACATCTCACGAAGTATCTTTTTATCATCACATGCTTTACCAAGCGTCGCATAAAACTCCATGAAAACCTCCTATCCTTTCTAACTTCGGATCTCGCCAAGCTCGTCCTCAGTAAGATATATATGTTAATGAAGTTCCGCTCTCGCTTTGCTCGACGGAACGACTATGTTTCTAACTTCGGATCTCGCCATGCTCATCCTCAGTAAGAAACATATGTCATTCCTCCACAGGTTTCTTTGCCTTTTCAAAATCCTCGAGCACAGCAGCATCAGGAGCCTTGGTGAGCAGGCTTACAGCAACGATCACCAAAAGCCCCAGGAAGAAACCGATCAAAAGCGAGTATAGCCCCGTCCTTGCATAAAGAGTCTCTCCACCAAACGGGATGTAATCCCAAAGAATAACAAACGCCCCACCCGTGATGATGCCGGCGATGGCTCCGGGGAGATTGGTTCTCTTCCAGAAAAGCGACAATACCACAAGCGGTCCGAAAGCCGCACCGAGTCCTGCCCACGCATCAGAAACCAGATTCATGACGGACGAGTTCGGATCCCACGCTATAAGGATAGCGATCAACGCCACAACGATGACCGTAACACGACTCACAAGCAGCACCTTTTTGTCCGGCGCATCCTTCTTTATCAGGTCTTTATAAATATCCTTGGACACCGCCGACGCACACACCAGAAGCTGCGAATCCGCTGTCGACATGATGGCAGCCAGTATACCACATAAAAATATTCCGCCTATAAATATCATCACTCCGTTGTCTGCAAACACTCTCTGGATCATCTCTATAAATACGTTCTCCGAATCCTCGAGTCCCGGGATAAAACCTCGGCCTATGATTCCGATGGCGCAGGCAGCACCGAGAGAGATGGCAACCCAGATGATGGCGATAACGGATGATTTCTTTATCTCCTTCTCTGAACGAACCGCCATAAATCTCACAAGGATATGCGGCATACCGCAGTAACCGAGGCCCCAGGCCAGATCAGAGAGTATGGCATTGATAGGATAAGCCTCACCCTCCGCATACATGATGTTCAGGAAATCAGGATCCGTCACACCTCCTGCTGCCAAAGCTCCCGTCAGATCGCCACCCATAGCCATATATGCCAGGATCGGCACAGTGAGAAGTCCGATAAACATCAACGCTCCCTGTACAAAGTCTGTTTTACATACCGCCAGAAATCCACCCATAAAGGTATATGCCAGGATAACTATGGCACCGATCACCATAGCTATATGATACTCAAGCCCGAAAACCCTGTTGAACAGCTTTCCGCCCGATGCAAGTGCCGATGCGGTATACACCAGGAAAAATATGGTGATCACTATTGACGATATCGTCAACAAGATCTTCTTTTTATCATGAAAACGGTTACTGAAAAACTCAGGTAAAGTCATGGAGTCATTGACTATGGTATATCTTCTGAGCGGCTTTGCTATAAATATCCAGTTCAATACGGTTCCGATAAAAAGACCTATGGCTATCCACACTCGTCCTGTTCCACCAATATAAATGGAACCGGGCAGCCCCATCAGAAGCCAACCGCTCATATCCGAAGCCTGAGCCGATAACGCTGCTACCCATCCGCTCAAACCTCTGCCACCCAGAAAATAGTCCTGAGTAGTATTGGTCTTTTTCATCTGAAAGATACCTATGAAAAGCATCATGACTATATAACAACAAAATGCGATAAGCGTAAGTATCCCCTTTTCACTTAATCCTAAAACCATCATTTTCTCCTCTCGTATTTTTGGTAATTAACTACCAAAATTAATGTATACTTGAGAAAGTTTATCATATTATAAAGAAAAAATCAAGTAAATAACGGACGGCCCAAAATAAGCAAAAAAGTGCTTGCATTTCTCTACATGTTGTGGTATAGTAATCAGTAACCACTCCTGCTCCTGTGCAAAGGAGGGGTTTCTATGAGGGATTCTAAACATGCGGATAGATCATCCGCGATTCACAGACAAAGAAATAAGCACAGCAACTACAGAGCCATACTCTCAGGACTTGGTTTATTTTTGTTCGTATTTTTTTTGATATACGGCTCGATATTTATTATGATGCCCGCGATCTTAAGCTCAGCTCGAGTGCTGCCCTGCGATCACGCAGTGATCGCAGCTGCCTCGGGTCCTGCGGTCACCACCAAAAATCTTGAGATCATCCTTCTGTCATCATACAGCGAGACCATGAAGTCAGGAGAATCACGAACCATATCCGCTTCCACACCGGGAGGGATACCCGTAACCTGGGAGAGCAGCAATCCGAAGATCGTT
>JAFSTZ010000149.1 GCA_017445525.1 Eubacterium sp. | reverse complement strand
TTTTTTTATATTTGCCGGAGATAAATTGATAGTGATCCTTTTGGCCGGAAATCTGAATCCAAGATTATTAACGGCGATCCTCACCCTATCCTTAGCTTCCTTCACAGATGAAGCCAGATAGCCGACCATCTCAAAGACCGGCAGACCATCCCGGACATCCACCTCAATCTTTATAGATCTGGCTTTAAGCCCCTGAACATCTGCCGCATGAACATATGTATACATAACCCCTTGAAGTGGGGTGCTTGATTCGTATTACATCATACTCCACTAAGCTTCTGCTTGTCAAGTATCTTTTTTATCTCATCCATAAATGTGTTCACATCCTTGAACTCGCGATACACGGATGCAAAACGCACATATGCTACCGGATCAAGCTCCTGAAGCTTGTCCATAAGTATCTCACCTATCGTGGAACTTGGTACTTCTCTCTTTCCGAGATTAAAAATAGTACTTTCCACAGAATCAACAAGAGAATTGATCTGATCCACGGAGATAGGTCTCTTTATACAGGAACGAAATACTCCCTTCTCGACCTTGGCTCTGTCGTACGGCTCCCTCTCCTCGTTTTTCTTTATGATAAGCAAGGGCATAGCCTCGAGCTTCTCATAAGTAGTAAACCTCTTTTCACACTTCAGACACTCTCTGCGCCTGCGGATGGAGCTGTTGTCATCAGCCGGGCGAGAATCAATAACCTTGGTGTCGAGGGCACCACAAACGGGACACTTCATAACTGTTCTCCTTTGTATACAATATTTGTGTTTAAATCATCTCAAAAATACAATATATGTTGATATTATATTTTTATCAGAAAAATGCTCTCTTGTCAAGCATTTTATAAAAATCTTATGGATCGTTAATCAAACATATTCCCGCTCATCCATCGATAAACTCGGGATTTCTGCCGATCATACCCTCTCACCGATATAGTAAAATCCTTTGCTTTCAACCAGCTTCACCTGAAGATATTCTCCGATCAGAGACCTGTCCCCCTTCATATGAACTATGGAATTGTTGGAGAGTCTGGCCGAAACCATGGAATCATCGTGATCATTTATCTCCTCGACCAGTGCCTCGTATATCTTTCCGACCCGGGACTCATATATTGATGAAGACCTGTCATGTATAACCCCCAGCAACCTGTCAAATCTTGCCTTTACCACATCATCGGGAACCTCATCGGGAAAACGTGCTGCCGGAGTTCCCGTTCTCTTTGAATATATAAATGTATACGCACTGTCATAGCCTACTCTGTCCACCACATCTATCGTTTCCTCAAAATCTTCATCTGTCTCACCGGGAAAACCCACTATGATATCTGTTGTAAGTGATATATCGGGCAGTCTTTTTCTGATCCTTTCAACAAGAGAAAGATATGACTCTTTATCATAGCTGCGGTTCATTTTTCTTAAGATATTACTGCTTCCCGACTGAAGAGGAAGATGCAGATGATCACATACCTTGTCACAATCAGCCATAGCTTCGATCAGATCGTCGGAAAGATCCTTGGGATGCGATGTCATAAATCTTATCCTTCTGAGCCCCTCTATATCATTCACGCGGCGAAGAAGCGAAGCAAAATCGGTACCTTCTCCGGCTTCTGCCGATACTTCACGATCATCCTTAATCGAAGCCTCTACTCCAAAAGACTTGCCATAGGAGTTTACGTTCTGTCCCAGCAGCATAACCTCGGTGACTCCGTCATCAACCAGAGCTTTGATCTCATCAATTATCTTTTCGGGATATCTGCTCCTCTCCCTGCCTCTCACATACGGAACGATACAGTAGGTACAGAAGTTATTGCATCCATACATGATGTTCACTCCGGTCTTAAACGGATACTTTCTGTTTCCGGGTAACTCCTCAACTATCTGCTTCGGCTTGTCCCACACATCAACCACCCTGTTTCCCGAGACCAGATGCTCATATATCAACTCGGCAAGCTTGTGTATGTTGTGAGTTCCGAAGACTATATCAACAAAAGGATAAGACCTTTTGACCTTATCAACCTCATCATCCTCCTGCATCATACAACCGCAGAGTGCTATCCTCATCATGGGATGCTTTTCCTTTTGGTTTTTCAGAAATCCAAGATGACCGTATATTTTCTGATTGGCGTTTTCTCTGACCGTACAGGTATTATACAGGACGAAATCAGCAGTTATCGACTTACCGTCCTTCTTCTCTTCTACTCCTCCCTCCACATATCCGATATACTCCAGAATGGCAGTCATCTTTTCCGAGTCCTTTGCATTCATCTGGCAACCAAGTGTCTCTACCATGTATGTCAGGTCCCGGCCGGTCTCTTCCGCTTTCCTGCTCACTATAGCCCTGCACTTTTTCATGAAATAGTACTGCCTTGCCGGCTCGGTATCGGGCGCAGGTCCTTCAATATCAACGGAATCCAAAAGTGTGTTATTCCACATATTTATATCCTCATCCTTCATAAAAATGTCATATATTACGTTATTTGCATCTGATATAGTCTATCATATTTTTGTGCAAATGACAAGCATGTTTTTTTCTCCGATAGTCCAAGTTTTTCGGGGCTTTGATATAAGTTTATCACAACATATTTTTTATGAAAAACCTTATAAAACTATTGTGCTTTTACATAACTTATGATATAGTATATGAAGGGATTTTAAAAGTTTTGTAACAAGATAGGAAAGGAAGAAGCCATGGACAGATCAAAACCGCTTTGTTGCAGCTGGATACTTGTAGATGCAGCAAAAGAGATGATGAAAAACAGCAGCCTTCCATCCGAGACTATACATACATTGATGACATATATTTCCGAATCTCTCGATCTGGCTGCCATAAGGATCCATCAACCTGCTTCGAGAAAGAATTCCACACAGATTACACACGAGATCCTTCGATTAAATATTCCCAGAAGACTGAATCAGGTTATCACCTTCCCCGAAGAAGAAGTGAAAGCCATGTTTGCCCACTCAAACAGAGATTATAAAATCTATGACAGCCAGAGTGAGGTTAATCCCGTAAGCGGCAAAGTAAATGAAGAATACATGACACTTTTTCTCCGGCACCTGGATGAGGATCACCAGTTCACCGGTCTTCTCGAGCTTGTCTTTGAGGGTGAAAGCAGATATCCGAGTGAGCGTGACATCTCTGTTATCATCGCTCTGAAGGAGATGCTCTTTGATCAGGTTGCAAAGTTTGAAAATATGCGAAGAGGCACCCCTGACTCCGGTATAGATGAAAGTGATGTACTTGACTATCTTTCGGGGCTTCACCGATATGAAACCTTTGTTGAAAAGATCGACAACATCATACCTGATATCGTCGACGAGACTCACTCGATTGTTATCCTCTGTACCGACATAAATCACTTTAAACTGGTCAATGAAAACTACGGATATCGCAAGGGAGATGAGCTCTTGCAGGTATCCGGTCAGATAGCCGCAGCTATACCGAACCTTATAGACGCATGCAGATTTTACTCAGATAATTTTATCATGGCGATCACCTGTGAGCATCCTGACGACACCCGTGTCCGTACCCGCATAGAAAGTGACAACCAGAAAAATGCTGCCATACTGCAAAAGGTTGCGGGCGATGCTCAGATAAGGTTTAACAGCGGTGTTTACATCATAAGAGATCCGAAGATGGATGCCGCTTCTGCCATAAGCTATGCAAACACAGCCAGAAAACAGGCAAAGGTTTTTAAGGGCATACACTGTGTCATCTTTACGGAAAAGATGATCGAAGATATGCGTCGAAGTGAGGAATTAAACAACGAACTTCCGAACGCCATCAAAAATCACAATCTGAAAGTATATTACCAGCCAAAGATATCCTGTGACAACGAGCACGTCATCGGGGCAGAGGCGCTGATAAGATGGCAAAAGGACGATGGAGCTTTTATATATCCGGATCAGTTTATACCGGAGTTTGAGAGTAACGGCAATATCATCCAGCTTGACTACTTTGTTTACGATGAAGTCTTTAAGTTTATAAGAGAAAGACTGGACTCCGGAAAGCTTGTTGTGCCTATCTCCATGAATGTATCAAGAAGGCATCTGGAAAACGAGGATATACTGTTTTACATAGATCATCTTTTTAATAAATATGATGTTCCTTCGGAGTTTATAGAGTTCGAATTAAATGAGAGTATCTATATCGACAATATAGAGCCTGCTCTCCGATTTATCACGCGGTGTAATCATCGTGGCATAAAGGTTTCCATGGATGATTTCGGTTCCGGGTATTCATCACTGAATCTGATAAGTGAAATACCTATAGATATTCTGAAGATCGACGGAGTATTTATGCACAGAGGAAAGGCTCTGAATCATAACGATAAGGTCGTGCTCAACAATGTTATCCGCATGGGCAAGGAGTTGAAGATGATCGTGCTGTGTGAGGGAGTTGAGACACGCGAGCAGGTGGATTTTTTGAAGGATGCAGGG
>JAFSTZ010000148.1 GCA_017445525.1 Eubacterium sp. | reverse complement strand
TATTTTGAGATAAGGGATGATAAATCACTTTCAGATGTAGATGGTCGTACTATGGCTGCGGCATTTCGCAGGTTTGATATCGTTGAAAATTATATCAAGAAGGATGAGGTTATCATAGAGTATTACAGAGGTCTGTAAGACGGTATAGTTTATTATGGTATGTTAAGACCTACGGCGACTCAGGTTGTTCCTGATAAGAATTATGTGTTAAGGGTTGTTTTTGATAATGGAGAGAAAAGGTTGTTTGTTTTTAACGTATAAAAAGGGGATAGATATGGAATCACCAACACGTATTTATGAAAACGATGAAATGAATAACAATAAGCAGAGTTATTTTCTTCATGAGACATCCGTTGTTGATGACGGAGTTGTGATCGGTGACGGTACGAAGATATGGCATTTTTCTCACGTACTGTCTGGGGCGGTCTTAGGTCGCAACTGTTCTCTGGGACAGAATGTAAATATATCAAATAATGTAACTATAGGTGACGGAGTAAAGATACAGAATAATGTTTCAGTTTATGAGGGGGTAACACTGGAAGATTATGTGTTCTGTGGGCCTTCATGTGTTTTTACAAATGACTTGACTCCGCGGGCGAGATATCCGAAAAACCATAAGTATTTAGATACGATCGTTCATCATGATGCAACCATAGGAGCGAATGCTACTATAGTTTGCGGACATGAGATCGGAGCCTATGCAACGATAGCGGCCGGAGCCGTTGTGACGACGGATGTGTCGGAACATGCCTTGATGGCTGGTGTGCCTGCGAAGCAGATTGGTTGGGTGTGCGAGTGCGGGCAGGTGCTGAGGTCGGAGGAGGCTGGACGACCGGGGAATCTTGATGATGGAAAATCTGACATTTATGATGATAGCGCAGCATGGGTGTGCCCTGACTGTGGAAGGAGATACAGAGTTCAAGGAGATAAGCTGATAGGGTGAGATATGCTTTATTTCAGTTTTGTTTTGGTGATTATACATGCAATTATTTAGAATATTGAAAAAGTTTCGTGGGATTCTGTCCCGTCATCAGAAGGTCAGGATCATTGAACTTGGTTTCCTGATGATCATAGGTGGTTTTTTGGAGATGCTGTCGGTGTCGCTGATTCTGCCGTTTATGGACGCAGTGATGACGCCGGAGCGGATCATGAAGAATAGCATAGTTGTCGCTGTCTGCGACTTCTTTGATCTTCACAGTCATAGGACATTTCTTGTGTTGTTGGCACTGGTGCTGGCCATCATTTATATCCTTAAAAATGCATTTCTATTATTTCAGATGCATGTTCAGGCGCGCTTCGTGGCGAACAATCAGTTTGCTGTGCAATGCCGTCTTCTGCACAACTATATAAATAGACCGTACGAGTATTTCCTCTGGATCGATTCCGGTGAAGTGCTCCGCGTGATCACAAATGATACGGCGCAGACATTTACTTTGTTGTCAAACATCATGATGTTTTTCTCGGAGATGGTTGTTTCGGGGATACTCATCATCACGATCTTTGTCGCATCTCCGGGGGTTACTATCGCGATGGCGGCGCTTTTACTCGTGATGGTACTTGTGATCATGGGTGTTCTCAGGCCGATCCTTAACCGCTCAAGCAAGAGAAATGCCAAGGCTGCCGCATCCATGAATAAGTGGCTTCTTCAGTCCATCCAGGGCATAAAGGAACTCAAGATCATGCGCAAAGAGGAGTTTTTTGAGGAAGAGTTCAACGAAAGTGGCAGTGAGTATGTCCGCATGAGTCGTCGCGTGACTACGCTTGGTCAGATCCCTCGGTTTATGATAGAAGCGGTAGCGATGAGCTTATTTTTACTGGTTGTAGCTTATCTGATCTACAAGGGGACTGATCTTGAGGATGTCATCCCGCTGCTCTCGGTGGTTGCGATGGCGGCGATCAGGCTACTGCCATCTGTAAACAGGATATCACTTTGCATGGCGGCGATGGCATCAGGAGAGCCGTATCTCGACAAGATGATAGAGAATCTTCAGGAGGTACACAGCTATACTGATGATGAGGCTGTGGAGGAGCAGCCCGGAGCTGTCGGAAGACTTGACAGGGAGTTTGGCTTTGAGGATGTTGCATACAGGTATCCGTCAGGTGACTCGGATGTTTTGACGGGTGCGGATATCAATATAAAAACGGGCGAGTCGGTAGGTATCGTCGGTGCGTCGGGTGCCGGCAAGACTACTGCTGTTGATATCCTGCTGGGGCTCCTTCGTCCGAAGGGCGGACAGGTCGTCGTCGATGGCACGGATATCAGGCTTGATATGGATGGCTGGCTGTCGCAGATCGGATATATCCCACAGATGATATTCATGCTTGACGGAACCATCCGAGAGAATGTTGCTTTCGGTGTGCCGGAGGATGAGGTGGATGATGATAGGGTTAGAGAGGCACTTCGGGAGGCGGCCTTGTTGGACTTCGTGGATTCGCTTTCAGGCGGCCTCGATACGGAGTTGGGTGAGCGGGGAGTGAGGCTTTCCGGCGGACAGAGACAGCGTATCGGTATCGCAAGGGCACTCTATACTGATCCGTCTATCCTTTTCTTTGATGAGGCAACCTCTGCGCTTGACAACGAAACAGAGACTGCTATAATGGAGTCTATAAATAGTTTGCACGGCACCAAGACGATGGTGATCATCGCACACAGGCTTACGACTATCGAGGGGTGCGATCATATCTTCAGAGTTGCAGACGGAAAGGTGATCATGGAACGCTGACAGCTGTCGGCACACTTCGTGAGAGTAGTATGAGCGCAGTCGGATAAAACAGGAGGAAGTATAACAGATGAGCAGTTTCAAGGATTCAACTTTACTGATAACCGGTGGTACCGGATCTTTTGGCAATACAGTACTGAAGCACTTTTTGACGACTGATATCGGTCAGATACGCATCTTCTCACGTGATGAGAAGAAACAGGATGATATGCGTCACGAACTGCAGGCGACACATCCTGAGAATGCGAAGAAGGTCAAGTTCTACATAGGAAATGTTCGTGATCCGATCGCTGTTCGTGATGCGATGGATGGAGTTGATTATATCTTTCACGCTGCGGCACTCAAGCAGGTGCCGTCCTGTGAGTTTTTCCCGATGGAGGCAGTGCAGACGAACGTCATCGGCACTAACAACGTCCTGCATGCTGCGATCGAGGCCGGGGTGAAGAGGGTTGTGTGCCTGTCGACTGACAAGGCTGCTTATCCTATAAATGCGATGGGGACGTCCAAGGCGATGATGGAGCATGTTGTCCGTGCTAACGCTCGTGTGGCTGCGGAGCGTGGGGATACAGTCATCTGCTGTACCAGATATGGCAACGTTATGTGCAGTCGCGGCTCGGTGATCCCGCTATTTATAGACCAGATACAGGCCGGCAATCCGATAACTATAACCAATCCTGATATGACGAGATTTCTCATGAATCTCGATGAGGCTGTAGATCTGGTGAAGTTTGCTTTTGAGCATGCTAACCCGGGTGATCTGTTTATACAAAAATCCGACGCATCGACGATCGGTGTTTTGGCGCAGGCGGTTCAGAAGTTGTTTGGTGACACGGGAACCAAGATCATCGGAACTCGCCACGGCGAGAAGTTGTATGAGACGTTGATGACCAGAGAGGAGAGACTTCGCTCGGAGGATATGGGTGACTACTTCAGGGTGGCTGCTGATGAGCGTGATCTCAACTATGATAAATACTTCGTCGAAGGCCAAGTGGTGACTGAGGCGGATGAGTCGTATACCTCTCATAATACAAAACTGCTGGACGTAGACGGGACGGTTGAGAAGATCATGACGACGGACTACGTGCGCGAGAAGATAGATAAATAGTAGTTGACTTCCGAATAAAAATGTGGTATATTTCCAATAGGAATTAAGATATTCCTATGCTACAGTGATTGACAACTGTCAAACAAAAACCCACGAGACTGCCTTCTCGTGGGTTTTCTATGCCCGTTTATACCGGGTGGGCTTAAATCCCGGGGCTTGGTTGCCTTACTCACTCACATCCTTTCCTGCCGGTCTGGAAGTGGCAACGAGTGTATTATACAAGATTTAGTTTGTTGTGTCAATCGTTTCATCATATCTTGTGGAAGGAAAAAACATGGCTGATTGGAAAAACGACGGGCGTATCCGCCTGCTCATCATAGTCGGTACGAGGCCGGAGATCATCAGGCTTTCTGAAGTGATCAAGAAGTGTCGCAGATACTTTGATTGTCTGCTGGCTCATACCGGGCAGAACTATGATTATACGTTGAACGGGATATTTTTCAAGGATCTCGGTCTGGATGATCCGGATGTTTATATGGATGCGGTCGGTGATGATCTCGGTGCGACAATGGGTAACATCATAGATAAGTCCTACAAGCTGATGGTCACATTGAAACCGGATGCACTACTGGTGCTGGGGGATACGAACTCGTGTCTGTCGGCTATATCTGCAAAGAGACTTCATATCCCGATCTTTCACATGGAGGCCGGCAACCGTTGCAAGGATGAGTGCCTGCCGGAGGAGACGAACCGTCGTATCGTAGATATCATCTCGGATGTGAATCTGGCATACTCGGAGCATGCCAGGAGATACCTCGCCGAGTGCGGTCTGCCGAAGGAGCGAACCTACGTAACCGGTTCTCCGATGGCGGAGGTACTGGATGCGAATATCGCAGCGATACAAAAGTCGGATATACATAAGAGGTTGAGTCGGGAGTTGAATAACAGTCATAGCGATGATGTATGGACTGCAGATGGGACTGTGGTGGATTACACAGCCGGGGAGACTGCTGGCGGATCTGCATTGACATATGCTGTCAGGCCGGGTGAGTATATCCTGCTGTCGGCACATCGCGAGGAGAACATCGATACCGATGAAAACTTCCTCTCTCTCTTTACCGCTATCAATGAAATGGCAAAAAAATATGACATGCCGATACTCTACTCCTGCCATCCCAGGTCTAAGAAGAAGCTTGATGAGATGGCTGACATGAGCTTTCATCTTGATCCTCGAGTGATAGCTCACGAGCCACTCGGGTTTCATGACTATAACAGGCTGCAGATGGATGCTTTCTGCGTGGTTTCGGATTCCGGCACGCTTCCGGAGGAGAGCTCGTACTTTTTATCCATAGGTCACCCCTTCCCTGCTGTGTGTATCCGCACTTCGACAGAGAGACCGGAAGCGCTGGACAAGGGCTGTTTTATCCTCTCGGGCATAGATACGAGGGGACTTCTCCAGTCAGTAGACCTGGCAGTTGAGATGGTAAAGAACAAGGACCTCGGCACACCGGTGCCTGATTACATGGATAAAAATGTCAGCGATAAGGTCGTTCGCCTAATCCAGTCATATGTAGGTGTCGTTGACAAGATGGTGTGGAGGAAGAACTGAGTGAACATACTTGTAACAGGAAGTGCCGGTTTCGTAGGTCAGAATCTTGTTTGGAATCTGAGAGAGATTCAGGAAGGCAAGAACAGGACGAGACCGGGATTGAAGATAGACGAGATATATGAGTATGATCTTGGAACATCGGATGATCAACTACGTCATGCCTGTGAGAAAGCCGACTTCGTTTTTAACTTTGCCGGTGTAAACAGACCTAAGGATACATCCGAGTTTATGTCCGGGAACGCTGGCTTTGCTTCAGAGCTTCTCGATACGCTGAAAGCATGTGGTAATACCTGTCCGGTGATGCTTTCATCATCCATACAGGCCTCACTTACAGGTAGGTTTGCTGACTCCGAGTATGGCAGGTCAAAGCTTGCCGGCGAGGAGGCGTTTTTTAAGTACGGAGAAGAAACCGGGGCGAGGGTTCTGGTCTATCGCTTTCCAAATCTCTTTGGTAAGTGGTGTAGACCGAATTATAATTCCGCCGTTGCTACGTTTTGTCACGCTGTTGCGAACGATCTTGAGTACACGGTGAACGCCCCCTCGACAGAACTGGAGTTGCTGTACATCGATGATCTGGTAACGGAGATGCTTGATGCGCTGGAGGGCCGGGAACATAGATGTGGGTATCCGACAGCAGGTGCAGCCGGTGGAACTCAAGGAACTTCAGATGTGTCAGATATATCAGATGGTATG
>JAFSTZ010000147.1 GCA_017445525.1 Eubacterium sp. | reverse complement strand
ATTTTTTCTATCCTTTCTTTTTTATTTTTCTATAGCCTGCAGAAAATCCTCCACAAGGTCATCGCTGTTCTCTATCCCCACGCTGACTCTGATGGTATCATCATATACGCCTGCCGCCTCTCTCTCCCGCTCCGGCGTCTGCAGAAAAATAGTGGAGGCGGGATGGATGACCAATGTCCTCACATCACCTATATTGCTGGCGATACAAACATACTTTAGGGAGTTGAGTATCTCGAACGCTCTCTCCTTTGAACCGGCCCTAAAGGTCAGTATTCCTCCGCCGTTGCCGTGAAGCTCGGTCTTGTAGAGCTCGTGTGACGGATGCCCGGGAAGACTTAAATAGTTGACATCTATACCCTTTTCTGCCAGAGCATGCGCCAGTCTGTCAGCGTTCTTATTTATACGCTCCATACGAAGCCCCAAGGTCTCTATACCGACTATGTTCATATATGAATTGAAAGGAGATATACAGCTGCCCATGTTCTCCCATAGATCGGTCCGAAGTCTGACCATAAATGCCATGTTGCCAAACTTTTTGAAGTCCTTAAGCGCCGTAAATCTGTCAAAATCCCACTCAAAGGATCCGCCGTCCACGATCACTCCGCCGATCGAGTTGCCGCCCCCATTTATATACTTGGAGGTTGAGTGAACTACGATATCCGCTCCGAGCTCCAGTGGTCGCAGAGTAAAAGGAGTTGCTGTGGTGCTGTCGATGACCAGAGGTATCTTTTTCTCTTTAGTCAGTGAAGCTATCTCTGCGATTTCGACCACATGAAGCGACGGGTTGCTGACCGCCTCGGCAAACACGAGCCTTGTCCTCTCATTTATCAAAGGGAGCACTGTATCTCTCGTCATCTCCTTGACATAATGAGTTTTGATCCCAAGCTTTTCAATGTCCGAAAAAAGGTTCAACGTGCCTCCGTAGAGCTCGTTGGCTACTATGATCTCGTCACCGGCGCATGTTATATTCAGTACGGTGTTTGTTATCGCAGCCATGCCCGAGCTGATTGCTATGGCTCCGGCACCGCCCTCCAGCTCATTTATCCTGATCTCAAAGGAAGCCGTGGTCGGATTGCCGATGCGGGTATAGGCAAATCCCCTTTTGGTATGCTTAAACACCTGCTCATGTTCCTCTGCTGACCGGTACCTGAAGGCTGTGTTCTGAGCGATGGGCGGCAGGGTGGCATTGTCGGCAAAGCTCCCTGCGGATCTCCCATGAAGTAACAAAGTATCGAATTGCATCTCTCACACTCATCCTATCTTTTTAGAATGCACAGAGAGTCGCATAGGAATACTCTTCACGTCCCGACTCTCGCGCAGGGAAACGCTTTGATCAGCGTATCCTCAGTGAAGAGAATTGTATCATCATCGGACGGAATATTCAATAAAATAGGGTATCGGGATATCGTTTAATCAGATATCGGAACAACCGATAACCGCATAAACGATATTCCCGCTACCCATAATACGCATGAAAAAGCCATGCAAGAAAGCTATCTTTCATTGCATGGCTGAAAAAAATCAAGAATAGGATAAATCTGTGCTACTGCAATTCGGAAGCATGTTCATTCTTGTACTTTCTGAACTTCTT
>JAFSTZ010000146.1 GCA_017445525.1 Eubacterium sp. | reverse complement strand
CTCCTCACCTTCCTTTGCGGAAAGCTTCTCAACTCTGATGATATCGCCTTCTTCTACCTTGTACTGCTTACCACCGGTTTTGATGATTGCGTACATAACTGCACCTCCTATTTGATTATTCATGACAAACGGACACGCCGGCTTTGGTGTCCACGCCGGATGATAATCCAGCGTAGGAATCTGACCTCGCCGAGCGGCTTCGGAGTCACTCGTTTTGTCACATACTGTGATAGTATACCATCTGTGTGGGTTGATGTCAAGGGAAAATTTCAGGTTATCTACAAAGGTACGGAGCGCTGATGTTCGGATGCGTATTCTTCTCAGACGTATGAAGTCTGTTCAGAATACGCACCGAACGCCGCTCCTGCACTGCGACAGGATAAGATTTTTCAGTCTGACATGCATGACAAAGATGTAGGATCAGCAGTATGGGCAAGCGCTCGCATCAACCCTGCAAGCCCTGGGATTGGCGGATCATGTCCTCCACGACTATATCGTAGATCTCGCCGATCGAATTGCAGTACTCGAGGATCTTCCAGGGCTCGTTGGTATGATAGTGGATCTTGATCAGATCCTCATCTCCTGCTGCGATGAGGGAGTTGCCCTCGAAGTGGCTCAGGATATAATCCGAGATCTCATCCTCGTCCAGATCCTCATCTCTTCTGTCGATGAGAAGCTGTGTGTCGTAACGGTAAGCGAACTGATCCTCCTCAGGATCGATACTGTTGATTGGTTCCATGGTTTACCTCCTGATAAAATATAGTATAAATAATTGGACGAAGCGCTGATGTTCGAGAGCATATTCTGCGCAGACGATAAAAGTCTGCTCAGAATATGCTTCGAACGCCGCTTCTGTTAAACAGTTATAAGTATAAAGTAATTAATTATAACATATTACATCGCAGCTAAAGATGAACAATCAATGGCGTATCAGCAAATAATACCCTTAAATAGCATCTGAATACAGTAGTTAAGAATGAACGCTTAATGACGTATCGGAAAACTGCTTCTTGCGCGTGATCTCCATGAGACCGAGGGCGGTCATATCAACGTACATGGCTTTTACGGGGTCTTCCTTCAGGAGATCTCGCATATGAGATATGAGAAGATCATTGTCTGATTTGTCTTTCATATCGATAAAATCAACTATGATTATGCCGGAGATATTTCTCAGGCGCAGTTGCCTTGCAACCTCATCGGCGGCTTCCATATTTATCTTGAGAAATGTGCTCCTGCTTGCTCTCTTGCCTTCGATCGCCTTGGCTGTATTGACATCTATGACGGTCATGGCTTCGGTTCTGTCGATGATCAGGTTGGCTCCGCTTTTGAGCCAGACTCTCCTGTCGGATGCTTTGTTTATTGATGTTGATATTGCAAACCGTGCATCAAGCGGAAATGATGTATCACTGTAAAGTTCAACAGGGATGCCGTGTTCCTTCCCGGTCAGGACTTCATACACATCCGGCTGATCGGTTATTATACGGTCGATCATATCAGATCTGTAGCTATTGATATGCCTGATATATACCGGCGGTTCGCGGTAAAGTCTTGAGTACAGTACCCGTTGCGAACCGTGGGATAAGATGGCTCGCATAGTTTCGCATAGGCGATGTATCTCATCGGTTATGGCATCATCAGGCGCATCTGCAGCATTTGTCCTGATCGTGACGGAAAGCCTGTCAGCGCAGGCTGAAGGATCTTCGACCACTTGTGATCGAATCTCAGTGTTATCATCATTGATGTTATTGATATCAAAAGCACCTAAAACTCTGCCTGCAAGAGACTTTAATCTATCTATAGTCATCTCGTCACGTATCTTTTTTGATACGCTTACTGTACCGTCACCTGACTTTATCACCGCATATCTGCCGGGCAACTCGATATCCGTTGATAACACGGGATCCTTGTCCCCTTTGGCGGGTTTTATGATCTGTACGATGATCTCCTGCTCGGGCTTTAGGATCTTTTTCTGCTTATCGCTGAGTTTCAGATATCCTCTTTTTCCGGGAATAAGATCTATAAATGCAGCATTAATGTTGTTTACAACACTCTGTATGCGACCGACATAGACATCACCGACATTTATACTGTCATCAGGATCAGAAGTGACGACATCATAGATCGTTTCACCCTTTAGAAAAAGACTTACTGTCTTATCATTATAATCGGTGATAACTATGCTGTTTTTAATCTCTGACATAAATCTAAAGTCCTTTTTATGTTGCTTTCATATGCGGATAATCTGCGTCCTCGGATTTAAAGTTATTCCTCGACACTATGCCCCAAAACAATATCAATCTCTGTTTGAAACGCACACTCCGCAACCATACTTTGCAGCTCCGCAGCCGGAACATTTTTCTCGACAATTCGGTGTAGTCTCGGCAGCTTTTGACTTTTCGTATTCACGCCACATAAATCTCTTGGTCACGCCGGCATCTATAAAATCCCAGGGGAATATCTCATCCTCTCCGCGCTCTCTGTAATTGTAAAACACTCTGTCAACACCGCAGTCATCAAGCACACTGTTCCAGACATCAGGCTTGAACCAGTCGGTCCACGCATCGAATATGCATCCTCTCTTATATGCCTCCAGGATAGCCTTTGACAATCTCCTGTCACCTCTTGCAAATATCCCTTCAAGTTCAGATGTCATGGCATCATGGCAGATATATCTGAGCGATTTATGATTCAACATCTCCTTGAAGGTGTCGTTTAAAAGCCTGCGTTTTTCCTCAAAATAATCAGCCGTCCCCATAGGCGCCCACTGGAACGGCGTAAAGGGCTTAGGCACGAAGAACGATGTGCTGGCCGTGATCTCAGGCCTGCCGTGCCTCTCCTCTTTGGGGATCTCCTCAAAGTATGTGGCCGCGATCGTATCCGACAGCCTCGCGATCTCCTTTATATCTTCATCGGTCTCACCCGGAAGCCCCAGCATAAAGTACAGCTTAACTCTCTTCCATCCACCGTGAAACGCCTGCGTAGCACCGTGAAGGATCTCTTCCTCGGTCAGATTTTTATTGATGACATCACGCATACGCTGGGATCCGGCCTCGGGAGCAAACGTAAGTGATGACTTTTTGACATCCTGAACCTTGCTCATAACATCCAGTGAAAACGCATCTATCCTTAAGGAAGGCAGAGCTATGTTGCAGTGATACTTTTCTCCCTGTTCCAGCAAAAATGTAACCAGTTCCTCAAGCTCCTCATAATCACTTGAGCTCAATGAAGAAAGCGTCATCTCCTCGTATCCGGTCGAGTCAAGCATCTCTATCGCAAGTTTTTTCAGGTACTCGAGACTTCTCGGTCTGATAGGTCTGTAGATCATGCCCGCCTGACAAAACCTGCACCCCCTGATGCATCCTCTCTGTATCTCCAGAACTACTCTATCCTGAACAGCCCTGATGTAAGGAACCAAAGGATGCTTGGGATAATATGTATGATCGAGATCGCTCTCAACCTGCTTGACAACCGTTGTCGGGATACCTGAAAAAACCTCCTCCGCAGTGATACCCGGATTTGCTTCACATAATTCCGCATATAGCCGGTTAGAAATCACAGGCTCCATCTTTTGTATGGTGCCATCTGCGTTGTACTCTATATCATATAGTGAGGGAACATAGACACCGGGGACAGAGGCTGCTTTATACAAAAACATCCGCCTGGATCCGCCGTTTGCCTTTACTTCTTTATAGACATCCAGCAACTTCCTGAAGCTGACCTCTCCCTCTCCGATATAAACGATATCAAAGAAATCAGCAACCGGTTCCGGATTGTATGTGCATGGGCCTCCGGCAACAACGATCGGATCATCATCCGTTCTTTCTATCGATAAAAATGGTATGCCTGACAGATCAAGAACCTGAAGAATATTGGTATAACACATCTCATACTGAAGAGTTATGCCGAGAAAATCAAAGTCGTGTATATCCGACTGAGTTTCAAGAGAAAACAACGGAATGTGTTTCTCTCTCATGATCTTGTCCAGATCAGGCCACAGACAATACACTCTTTCACAGTACGTGTCATCCCAGGAATTAAACATCTCATATAAAATCTGGATGCCGAGATGAGACATACCTATCTCATAGACATCCGGAAAACACATACAAAAACGAACCGCCACTTCTGACAGTTCCTTTTTGACCATATTAAGCTCCCCACCCGTATATCTGGCAGGTTTTTCTATCTGCATAAGTATATCATCAGACAACGCAAGCTCATATGTTTTTGATGAAACGGAATCAGTCATCCCTCTGATCCTTAAACCAGCCGATGATCGAATCAAAAACATCGGGTGCAAACTTGTTCAGAGCAAAGAGAATGCCTGCTGTTGCTCCGGCAGCCAGTATAGCCTTCCATATAAGCTTAAAGATAAACTTGAATAAAGATTTCATAACAGCCCCCTTGGTTTGTTTTTTTATTACTGTTTGAACATCATTTTTTAACTCTATTACCTGTCCGGGAATCTCAGTGATCTTACTGTTTTTGGTTTCACATTTTTTACAGCTCATCATCCACCTCTATTTCATCGAATATTTCATCAGGTTCATCCTCAGACAGATCATCCTCCGAAATATCATCTGCCTCCGGTATATCATCAGGACTCTCATAGGCCGATCTTTCAAGATATGAGTTGTATCTTTCCTCGGCGATCTCCTCGATATATGATGGATGAATATTCGGAAACTCCGCCTTCATCATCGAGATCATCCTGTCCTGTATCTCAAAGTAGTTTTCCTGATCCTGCTTTGACTCATCATACCACTCATCGATAACCTCGTCACCGAGATGATCCCTGACAAACTCGTTCAGAGACTCTGTAAACTCATCCTCAACAGCCACTGATGACTTAACCTGTTTAGCTCTGTGAAGTGACGAAAAACCTATGATAAAGAATACTAAAAATACGATCGCCATCACTATAAGTGAATATGTGTTGAACAGGTTTATAACGTGGAAAAAGTTCAACAGAAGTATAACCACGCCGATGATTCCAAAGCCTATAAATGAAAAGCCGGAGAAACGCAGATCGGCGTATTTATCTTTCTTTTTAACGTAAACGGAACTTGCCTCGGAACGAAGTTCGGAGAACTCCTGTGTAGCTTTTTCTTCCTCAATCTCATCAAGTCTGTCCTCTATATCGGGAACAAGTTCATACAGTCGATCCTCATCAACTGTTTCTCCGGGATCAAGATCGATCAGGCAGTCGAGTGCATAATCAAGCTCTACATCCGCAACGATAACGAGAAACTCCTCCTCGCCGGATGTCTCCTCATCCGTTATCTCCTTATCCGTCACTTCCTCATCAGATGTCTCCTCCGGCACGCCGTTTGCCAGAGCACTTGAAAGGATCCCGCTATATCTTAAATACTTAACAGCTTTTTCTGCCACATCCCT
>JAFSTZ010000145.1 GCA_017445525.1 Eubacterium sp. | reverse complement strand
TTATTTCCTTCAAAGAGGTGTTTGGGGATGATTATGATGAGGTTATTGGGAATCTGAAAGTCGAAGCGGCGCGAGTGTGCCGCTTGTTAGATGATTTACTTAACAGTGATCTTGTTGATGAAGATGATAAAAAGATATTCTCTGATATCAAACAACAAAAGGCGGATAACATTAACCTTATAGCGATTCTTGATTTGGTATCGAGAATGTTATATGATCATTACAGTAAACAGGTTTTTATCATCATTGATGAGTATGATGTTCCGATGGCTAAGGCACTTGGTAAGCCATACTATGATAAGGTCAGAAACATGGTTGAGCATATCCTCAGTTATGTATGTAAAACCAATGAACATGTCAAGGCGGTTATGCTGTCTGGGTGTTTATATACGGTAAAAAACAGCACATATACCGGCGTAAACAATATAATTCCATACACTGTGCTTTCGCCATTATACGCATCCTATATAGGCTTTACGGATGAGGATGTAAAGAAGTTGCTTGCAGATGCCGGGGTATCAGATCGATATGAAACTGTAGCGGAGTGGTACGACGGATATATCTTCGGTCGTGAAAAGATGTACTGTCCATGGGATGTTCTCCGATATGTAGGCTCCTTGCTTGACGGGAGTTACAGTGAGGCTATGGGACCGGAAAACTACTGGGCAAATACATCAGAAACAGCACTTGATATCATACATGGTTTTTTTGGCAAGACTGCCGGTATGACGGAGTGCTTTGAGCAGCTCCTCGCAGGGAAGACTATCCCCTGTACTGTGAATGATCTGGTTCCTTATCACAGGATCCATGAGAGTGGAGAAAATATCTGGTCTGCCCTTGTCGAGACGGGCTATCTGACCAAGGCTGTCACGGAGCGCATGCCTCGTATGCCGTTGCGGATTCCCAACAGAGAGATACGAGAGGTGTTCAGACAGGAGGTGTGGGAGTATTTCAAGGATAGAGTTGATAACTCCTATGTGAAAGATTTTGCTGATGCGCTTTGGAGAGGAGAGAATTCTGCTGCGGAGGAATCTTTGGGATTGATCCTTGAGTCAACATTATCTTTTTATCATGAGTATCAGGAGTACAGTTATCATCTGATTCTGGATGGCCTCTTTACAGGGATGGGATATCGAGTTCTGTCAGAGACGGAGAGTGGTTACGGACGCAGTGACTTGATGATACTTGATCCGTCTGCCGATCGTTGCATGATTCTTGAACTAAAGCATGTAGAAAAAGAAGAGGATATGGCATCGGCTCTACAGGAAGCATCGGATCAGATAATAGATAAAAAGTATGAGAGCCGACCGAGATATGAGGGTTATGCAACCCGGTTGAAGTACGGGATGGCGTTTTGTGATAAGAGGGTATTGATAGGTTGAATTGTAAACCAGGCTTGCATTTACAGGCCTGGTTTTGTATAATGTTGAAGTGGTCGCAGGAATAATTTGATTTGTGTGATGACAGATTCCATTATGCTGTCAGCATACGACATAAAATCAGAATTATGATATAATCTTGCTGATTGTTTTTGACAACGTCAGGCTGTCCGGACGGTCTGACATATACGAGGTAGGCCGATGGAAAAGCTTGATTATGAAGTGATAGAGATGATCTCAGACAGCGACAAGTCCGATGTCTGTTTGGCGTCCTGAAGTGAGTATGACGAGCCGGTCATCGTTAAGGTGATAAAGCACGGCGATGCAAAGATCGTTGAGAGAATATCGGGGATCGAT
>JAFSTZ010000144.1 GCA_017445525.1 Eubacterium sp. | reverse complement strand
GCGGGGCGAGGATCATCGGCGTGAACAACAGAAATCTCAAAGATTTTTCCGTCGATACATCTAACAGCAGAAGGCTCAGAGAGATGGTCCCGCCGGAACTGGTTTTTGTTGCGGAGAGCGGCATCAAGACTGCTGATGATGTATCTGCCATGAGAGAGATAGGTGTGGATGCTCTGCTTGTCGGCGAGACTCTGATGAGAGCCGATGACAAGAGAAAGATGCTCGAGCAGCTGAAGGGGGGAAAACATGAGTAAAGGAAGATTTGGTATTCACGGCGGACAGTATATGCCAGAAACGCTGATGAATGCCGTGATAGAGTTAGAGGAGGCATACAACAGATACAAGGATGATCCGGAGTTTGTTTCCGAGCTTGATACACTTTTTAAGGAGTATGCCGGCAGACCGTCGAGGCTCTACTATGCGGCGAGGATGACGGAGGATCTTGGCGGCGCAAAGGTTTATCTGAAGAGAGAAGATCTGAATCATACAGGTTCTCACAAGATAAATAATGTGCTCGGGCAGATACTTCTCGCCAAAAAGATGGGCAAGACCAGAGTGATCGCTGAGACGGGTGCCGGACAGCACGGTGTTGCGACGGCTACGGTCGCAGCTATGATGGATATGGAGTGCGAGATCTTCATGGGCAAGGAGGATACGATCAGACAGGCACTAAACGTTTATCGTATGAAGCTGCTCGGAGCAAAGGTGCATCCGGTGACATCGGGTACTGCGACACTGAAGGACGCTGTTTCCGAGACTATGAGGGAGTGGACCAGTCGTATCTCAGATAATCATTATGTGCTGGGGTCAGTGAGGGGACCTCATCCGTTCCCGACGATAGTCAGGGATTTTCAGTCGGTTATATCCAAGGAGATAAAGGCTGAGCTTCTGGAGAGAGAGGGCAGACTTCCCGATGTTGTGATGGCATGTGTGGGCGGCGGATCCAATGCGATCGGAACATTTTACAATTTTATAGAAGATAAGGATGTCAGGCTGATAGGTTGTGAGGCAGCGGGACGGGGTGTGGATACCTTTGAGACTGCGGCGACCATAGCTACCGGAAGACTTGGCATTTTCCACGGGATGAAGTCCTACTTTTGCCAGGATGAGTTCGGACAGATAGCGCCGGTTTACTCTATCTCTGCCGGACTTGATTATCCGGGTATCGGACCGGAGCACGCGTTTCTTCACGATACAGGCAGAGCTGAGTATGTAGCGATAACCGATGATGAAGTAGTGGATGCTTTTGAGTACCTGTCGAGGATAGAGGGTGTCATACCTGCTATCGAGAGTGCTCATGCCGTAGCTTATGCCAAGAAGCTTGTGCCGACACTTGACAAGGATAAGATAGTTGTTATCACCATCTCCGGGCGTGGAGACAAGGATGTGGCAGCGATCGCCAGATACAGAGGGGAGGATATCCATGACTGATAAGAATATAACGATAAAAAGTGCTTTTGAGCACGGCAAAGCATTTATCCCGTTTATCACTGCGGGTGATCCGTCTCTTGATGTCACCGAGGAGTTGATCCTTGCATGTGAGGAGGCGGGCGCTGATCTGATAGAGATCGGTATACCTTTTTCCGATCCGACGGCGGAGGGACCTGTCATCCAGGCGGCAAATGAGAGAGCGTTGTCAGGTGGTGTGACGACAGAGAAGATCATGGACATGGTGACACGTATCCGCAAGAAGTCAGACATACCTTTGGTATTTATGACTTATGCCAACGTGGTTTTCTCATATGCGGGAGGAAAAAGTCAGACAACTTATGCCGGCGATTTTTCTTCCGGAGTTTCAGGAGAGACCGTATCGGAGTTCGGCAACATAGAAGCTTTTGTAGAAAAATGTCATGATATAGGTATACAGGGTCTTATCCTTCCTGACGTACCATATGAGGAAAAATCGGAGTTTGATGATATATGTAAAAAGTATGGGGTTGACCTGGTATCACTTGTTGCGCCTACATCGAATGAACGTATCAGGATGATCGCGAGTGAAGCCTCAGGATTTCTATACTGCGTATCTTCTTTGGGCGTTACGGGGATGCGCTCGACTATCACAACCGATGTCGGAGCGATGACAGCTCTTGCAAAGCAGTCGAATCCGGATCTTCCGACAGCTATAGGATTTGGTAT
>JAFSTZ010000143.1 GCA_017445525.1 Eubacterium sp. | reverse complement strand
CTGCCAGAATGAGCGCTCCCAGCATATGAACAAGGACAAGGCCATGCAGATGCTGAAGACCAAGCTCCTTATCCTGAAACAGCAGGAGAATCTCGAGAAAGAGCAGGGCATCAGGGGCGAGATCATGGAGAACGGTTTTGGTTCGCAGATACGTTCATATGTCATGCAGCCATATACTATGGTCAAGGATCTCAGGACAGAGGCTGAGACCGGCAATGTCCAGGCTGTCATGGACGGAGATATCGATATGTTTATGAATGCCTATCTCAAGTGGATAAATGAGCAGTAAACAACGGTAGCTGTATACAGATGCGGGACGGAGGAATATATGAAGGAAGTCGTATGTTTCATATTAAAGGGACATGAGTACGGAGTGGATGTGTCTCAGATGAAGTCCATAGTGCACAAATCCGAGCTTATGCCCAGGGATGGACTCCCTGATTTTATCAAGGGTATAGTTGATGTTCACGGGGAGCAGGTTCCACTGGTTGATGCGGATCAACTGCTGTCCATACCCTCAGGCAGGGAGAGTACGCTTGAGAAGAAAAATGTTGTGTTTACGACCAAATGCGGTGATTTTGCCATGGAGTGTGACGGCATATCGCAGATCGTAACAGTTGAAGACAGTGCAGTACAAGCGATACCGGGCTTTTTTGACAGAAAAACCGGTACAAACTATGCTGATTGTATCATAAAGAAAAAAGATAACACTCTTGTGCTGGTGATGGATCCCGAAAGGCTTCTGGATGAAGGTCAGACCGAGAAGCTGGTTGAGCTTTTGAGCGAGATGAAAAAGGAGCGTATCGAGGCCGAGAGAAAGCGTCAGGAAGAAGAGCGCAGACGCAAGGAAGAGGAAAAGAGGCGCCGTGAAGAGGAGATTGCCCGTATGAATGAAGGCGGCGAAGCTTCGGAGCAGTCCACGGATGCTGAACAGACATCTGTGAATACAGATGATACACCGTCGGGAACAGACGAATCGGACGCAGATACTGCCATGAAAGATGAAGAGGAGCAGCCGGCAGAGAAGCCGGAACAGGAGGAGGAATAAGTCATGAGTAAGATAGCTATACTTGGATATGGAACAGTAGGCTCCGGTGTTTATCATGTTTTGACTGAGAATGCAGATATCATAACCGGAAAAGCCGGGGAGAGCATCGAGGTGAAGAGGATACTTGATCTGAGAGATTTCCCGGGAGATCCGGCTGAAAGCTTGGTGACACATGAGTTTTCGGATATTGTTGAGGATGCCGAGATAGATATCGTAGTGGAGACTATGGGCGGAACAAAGCCTGCTTATGAGTTTGTCAAGAGTGCACTTATGGCGGGAAAGAGCGTTTGTACATCAAACAAGGCCCTTGTAGCAGATCATGGAACGGAGCTTATCCGCATAGCAGAAGAGAGGGGAGTTCACTTCTTCTTTGAGGCCAGTGTGGGAGGCGGAATACCGATTCTCAGACCGATAAACAGATGTCTTGTGGCAGATAAGATCCTTTCAATAAAGGGTATCCTGAACGGAACCACCAATTTTATACTGACTAAGATGACCGACGAGGGGTCGGATTACGGTGAGGCGCTTTCTGAGGCTCAGGCTCTGGGGTATGCCGAGGCAGATCCGACAGCTGATGTAGAGGGACACGATACATGTAGGAAGATAGCTATCATGACTGCACTGGCTTACGGTGCACAGGTTGACTTTGAAGATATACCTACCGAGGGAATATCCGGCATAACAGCGGATGATATCGCATATGCAGTAAAGCTTGGAAGAGCAGTAAAGCTCCTTGGATTGTCATACCGTGACGGTGAAAAGATCTATGCCATGGTTGCACCGTTCCTTATCGGCAAGGAAAGCCCGCTCTACAGTGTAAATGGCGTGTTCAATGCCATATCGGTTACCGGCAACATGCTCGATGAGGTGATGTTCTACGGTCAGGGAGCCGGCAAGGACGCTACCGCAAGCGCAGTAGTTACTGACGTGGTTGAGACGGTGAAGAACCGCGATATCCCTGTGAAGATCCGCTGGGATGAGAAGAAGCTTGTTATAGAGCCGAAAGAGGAGATGAAGTCCGCATTTTTCGTGCGTGTAGATGAGAAAGAGAAAGCTTCGGTTTCGGATATTTTTGGAAAAATAGATTTTATCGAAGGGGTTGTAGACGGTGAGACGGGATTTATCACCGGAGTGATGACCGAGAAGGAGTTTGAGAGCGATATCGAAAGACTTTCTGGAGTTCGATCCACGATACGCTGTATGGTTTAATGAAGAATTAATATTTGGAGGAGCTTTCTGATGGTATCAAACGTACAGCTTGCAGGGCTTATACTTTGTCTTATCGTCCCCCTGCTCGTTTCGATATTGCTGTTTATTTATATGAAGAGAAAGACCAAGGTAAAAGGTCTTTTCATAGCATTTATGTTCGGTCTGGTCGGATTTATCTGGCAAGCATTTATAAAAGGCTATATCATGGCGATGGTGGCAGCGCCTATGACTCAGAACGAGTTTTTTGAGAGTGGATTCGGTCTCATTCTCGGACAGGCAGTGACTACCCTGGTTGATGCGGCATTTGTTGCGTTGGCACTTATCTGGGCGCTTTATTTCTGTAATCTCAGGGATCAGATGCTTGAGAGAGCGCCGTTTATCGGACTGGGATTTGGATTTGCATACAGCGTTATGAATTACGTTATCAGGTTTGCGCCATATCTTATTCGTTCCATACAGATTAAGACCGGAAGTTACGTAGGTACTGAGGCAGATATAGAGGCGATAAACACCCTTAGCATTGACAATATGTTCCTGTTTGTTTTAGCGTGTGTGCTATATACGTTCTTTATTACCGGCGTGACACTGCTTATGGGCTTTTTCCATCAGAATCACAGCAGGGGCAGGATGTTTATGGCAGGGTTTGTCTGCTCGTTTATCGTGGGCTTTTTCAACGTCCTTCTGCCGACATTGCTGCCGGATACGGTATCAGTGGTGGTTTACAACGCACTTCTGGCCGGAGCGGCTGTGTACGCTTTCTGGACGGTTGTACAGTACTTAAAGAGCGGGAAATATATGATAGCAAAAGAAAAGCCCGGCGAGGCGCTCCTGCCGAAATGATCATAGATAATGGATATAAATTAAAAGAATAAAAATAAGCCGGTCATCACTCGTCCTGAAGTATCGTCTCTATGATTGATTGTATCTGATCCGGATCAAACGGTTTTTGCATAAACTCCAAAGCTCCGCGCTTGATGGCTTCGACCATCTTTTCTTTTTGTCCCGCGGCGGTCACCATGATGACATTTGCATCGGGATCCTCCTCGATGATGTTATCCAATGCTCCCAAACCATCTAAAACCGGCATGGTT
>JAFSTZ010000142.1 GCA_017445525.1 Eubacterium sp. | reverse complement strand
TTAAGGGAAGGGCGGTTCCTTGCGGAGCCGCCCTTTGAAAGAGGAGTTTTATGAAAAAACAATCTAACTGACATTTTTGTAATAAAGGTATTGTCCTTTATTTGCTTTTATTATATAATCGAAATGTGTCTAAATTGTGATTAAATGAAAAAAAATAATAAAAGTTTCGATTTTTTTCGGAGGAGTATAAATGAAAAGAATACGTATGATAGGTTATGATCTTGATGGGACTTTGCTTACCGAAAAGAAGGAGTTGACAAACAGGACAAAAAGCATCCTCGAGCGCATGGCTGATACCGGCGCCATACTGGTGGCTGCTACCGGGCGGGCACTGTCAGGAATACCGGAAGATGTAAAGAATCTCAGAGGAGCCGACTACTTCATAACCGCCAACGGTGCAGGAGTCTACAGGCGTAGACCGGCATATTTATCTAAACATATGGCATCTGACTTCAGGACGGGTGGCATACATGAAAGCGCATCATCAGAAGGCACCGACGAAGATATCTATGAACTGATCCTTGAGAGAAATATCGACAGAACCAGAGGACTCGAGATCATGAGAGAGCTGGCGAAACTCAGGGTGATGCCGGATCCGTTTATAGAGGGGCGCTGCTATATGCTTGGCGACAAGGCATACCTGGTTGACGACATGGATGTAACTCCTCAGATGAAGGCATATATCCGCTCTTCCAGGACTCTGATCGATGACATGGAAACATTTCTCTCCGATAAGGATATGCAGAAGATAACAATCAACTTCGCCACTGACTCCTCGGGGGAGAGGATCGATCTTGACGAGGTTCTGGAAATCGTGGAAAGATATCCCGAGTTCAACGCAGTCACCGGAGGTATAAACAACATAGAGATCTCCGACCGCGCCGCCACAAAGGGTGATGCGATGATGTGGCTGGCAGAAAGACTCGGTATAGACAGGGAGCAGATCGTCACCTTCGGTGACAGTGAAAACGACATCACGATGATAAAGATGGCAGGCACCGGCGTTGCCATGGGAAATGCTCTTGATGAAGTGAAGGCTGCCGCTGATGCTGTCACACAGACAAATGATGATGACGGGGTGGCTATCTATCTCGAAAACATATGCCGGGAATAACTGCACTCCGCCCCATATGATCTCATGTGCTTTTCCTGACGGCCCGCCGTTCAGTACAGAACGATCATCGGAGCAGGCGAGTTTGATCTACTGCCGTAGAATAGCGTATGTCATGTACCCGGCATAAACCAGCACCAGGATACCACCCTCGATACGGCTGAATTTCTTGCCGGTGCAGGCGAAGATATATGCGATCACACTGACACCAAACATCATCGTCGCGTCTATAAATGAATCAACAGTGACCGGTATAGGTTTGATCGAGGACGACACTCCGAGTATCAGCAAGATATTGAAGATATTGGAGCCTATGACATTGCCCATGGCCATGTCGTTCTGTCCTTTGGCCGAGGCCACTATCGAAGTGACAAGCTCCGGAAGGCTGGTACCAAATGCCACTATCGTAAGTCCAACCAGCGTCTCGCTCATCCCCCACATGATAGCCAGATTTTTGGCAGAGGTTACTATACCGTCGCCGCCAACAACTATACAGGCGATACCAAGCAGTATAAACAGAACACTCTTCCACAGCGGCTGTGGCTCATAGCTCTCATCCTTCTGCTGCTTTTTCTTTGCATCGCGCACTGTGTAGATCATATATCCAATGAATACAAGCAGGAATATGATACCTCCGACTCTAAACAGCTGCCCTGCTATATCTCCACCTGCCGACATATCAGGTTTCGGTCCGAACAGGATATAGAATCCCGAAAAGAAAACAAGCAGTAAACCTGCAAAAAGCAGGACCGGAAAATCGCGTTTCTTGATATCCTGCATCACCGGAACCGGCTTCATCAGCGCACACACTCCAAGTATGATAAGAGCATTAAAAATATTGGAGCCGACTACGTTTGATATGGCTATGGCGTTTGATCCGGAGAGTGCCGCCGATACACTGACTGACAGCTCCGGAGCGGATGTACCCATGGCCACTACTGTGAGTCCGATGACCAATCCGGACACACCAAGCCTCGCTGCGATATCTGACGCTCCGTCAACAAAGATGTCTGCCCCCTTGATCAGAGCAACAAATCCGATAACAAGAACTACCAGATTGATTATCATATTGTTGGGATCAAGCCATTCAAACATATCATCCTCCTTGCATCAACATAACTTGGGGCACATAAAACTATGTGCCCCAAAAAGCTACTATTCACGGTTGAACCACAGTGGAATGAACGTCGGATGCTTGCATCCGTAAGCTCATACCAACATAGTTCAGGCTGAATGGTAACGATAAATATCCGTATCTTGTAACAGTTATCAGAACTTGAAGAACTCCATCTGCTCCATAAGCACTCTGGATACCTGCTCCATCTCGCGAGCCGACTCGGCCATAGCATGTACCGTGGAGTCAAGCTCTGTCATCGCAGATGATGTCTCTTCTGACGCTGCCGCATTCTCCTCGGCAACTGCTGAGAGACCATCCATAGAATCCACAACCACCTGCTTTGAATCCTCGCAGGTCTTTGCATCTTTTGCGATAAGATGTACTTCCTTGATATCCTCTGTAATATCTTTGATAAGCTCGGTGATACTGGTCATGGTAGCTTCGAGCGTTTCCTTCTGTTTAAGCGTGTTATCACTTACGATCTCAGACTGCTCTACCGCTGCCTCTGCCTCACGCTTCAACTTGTTCATCTCGTCCTGTATATCCTTAGCCGCCTGAGATGAAGAGTCAGCCAACTGTCTGATCTCATCGGCAACTACTGCAAATCCTCGACCGGCCTCTCCCGCACGTGCTGCCTCGATAGAAGCATTCAGTGAAAGAAGGTTCGTCTGAGCAGCTATATCATCGATCATGGTGATCTTGTCAAAGATATTGTCAACAGCCTTACCGGTAGCTCCGATCCTCTCCTTGACAGCCTGTATGGAGCTTGCCATAACATCTGAAGACTCTGCCAGAGACGTCAGCTGCGTCTCTGAAACATGGGAGTTCTTCTCCATCTCATCAGTGATGGACTCGAGCTCACTGGTCGTCTTCGATACACTCTGGATGGCGGCTGCAATCGCCTCGACGTTCTCAAGAGCCTTGCTGACATCTCCTGCCTGATTCATAGCGCCTTCGGAGATCTCATCCACAGCCTGTGTAACAGACGTGGTAGCTCCCTCGATCTGATCGACCGTTCTCTCCATCTGTGAAGACGAATCCGCGACGACCTGCGAAGCATCCTTGATCTGGGAAACAACATCCTCCAGCTTGTCGATAAGCTTGGACATATTCCTCGTCATATCACCGATCTCATCCTTGCGATCAAGATACTTATCAGGATGTACAAACTCTCCTTTTGCAAGCTTCTCTACTATCCTTGAGCTTGCCTTTACCGCATTTGCTATGGAGTTTGCGATAAAGAACGCGGCAAGGATACATGCTATAGCGATCACGACAATGATTATGATTATGGTCAAGATGGACTTGCGTATCTGTGCCTCAACACTCTCACGTGATGAACCGGCAAAAGCCATACCGATGTTCTTTCCGGAATCATCCTTGACCACACAATATGCAACACAGTAAGGCTTTCCTGCCACATCAGTGTTTGTGGAAGTAAAGTCGTTTCCGCCGTTCAGACACTCAGTAACAACCTCCGGAGCTGCCTGTGTGCCGATCGGACGAGTGTTATCATCCTTAACCACGGATGTAAACTCACGAGTATCTCCGTTGAACCAGGTAAAGTCATATCCGGTATCAGTCTTTAACTTATCCTCAAGGGTATTCTCCTCAAACGATTCGCCATCGGCAAGCTTGATATCCCTGTACATCTTCGATGCACTAAGAAGCCCCTTAAGCACCTCATCCTCCATACCGTCAGTTATAAAAATCGACGACATGATAGATGTAACAACGCCCAAAACAACTATCGGTATAATAACGATACCCATCAGTTTCAACTTGATTGACATACTACTTCCCTCCTAAACGTGTTTTCTTCTACGCCTCATAATCCAGTGTGATGTCCAAATCATGAAGTCCGCACCATATACTATTATCCGGAACAAACACAAAATCCGAAAACAGATACTGCGTATACTATACCAAATAAGGAGAAAAATGTCAAGATTTTTTACCTATTATTCGGCTATGTACAAATCAACCACTTTTCATAACAAAAGAAAGGCGGCTCCTCGCGGAGCCGCCCTTTGAATATCGATCAAGCAGGTCAGTGGATACCATCCAGTACCGTATTCATATACTTCCTATCATAAAGCTTGCTCATGTCTTCCATGTAGACATCCGGATCGGCTCCACGGTCGACATCGTAGAATCCACCATTTTTGGAAAAACTGATACGACGTCTGCCGGAAATCTGAAATACCGAACCACTGGCTGTAGAAAAAAATCTTACTTCACATGAACCGCCACCGGAGGTGCGACCGATCAGTGTCACCTTGCCTGAAGACTTGAAAACATTCGGAACCAGGTTACCACAGGAATAACTAAATCCGGAGGTCAGGCAATACAGTTTTAACCCACGACCGGCTAAGGTATCCTGGTTATCAAACTGACCATCGAGATTGACATCCGGCTTATAATTGATCTCACTGGTAGCATGGGTAAGCATATTCTTAAATGACATCGAGCTCTCACCCAAGAATGTTCCGAGCAGGTAACAAGCAGTATTTACCTGTCCGCCCCCATTGCAGGAAAGATCGAGAACAACACGTTTGATGGGCGATCCCGGTCTGGTGATCTTGGCCAAAGAGTACTGCATCAGCTTAAATGTGTCATTCCCCAGATTTGGAAGATCTGCATCACCGGGAATCGTCAAATCACCACCAACTACTCCCCCGGCAAAGGAATCAAAGGTGATATAAGCTGTGTTTCCCACCTCTTCATAAGGAACAAAGCCGTTGGGATAATACACTTTTCTGGCTCCGTTTAATTCTTTCATCGTTGCAAACGTCTTCTCTCTGAAAGATCCTTCAGGAATTGACTCAATCGCTTTTTTGATTTTATCTCTGTCTGTATTGTATGTCAGAGATCCGGCAGCGCAATGCAGATCATCAAAATACAGATTAATTACTGTATTCAATGCCACATCCGTCATCCCTGCATCCCGATCCATGATCTCACTCTTTAAACCTGTTTCGGTGAAAAAATCATCAAACGTACCGATATCATGTGTTTCTTTCAATCCGTAGTTCATATCCAGAGCCAGACAGAGCTCATTGTAATTAAATGCAGCAAATGCCTTGCTGTTTTTCTTCACCGGAGCTTTGTAATAAGCCTCTTCCATTTTCTCCGGAATACTTGAATTATTATACATGAAAAGAGCATCTCCGTTATACAAATAGAACATCCCAAACGGAGACATAAAGATATCACTAAATGTCTGAAGTGGGATATAATACCCTTTTTTTGTTTTAAGGAGCTTGATCCCATACTTATTCAGATCGATCTTGATAGATTTTCCAAATCGGTTGTAGGTTCTGCCTTGCTGAAACAGAGAAGCCACTGTCGGCAAAACAGACTCTGAACTTAACAGAGAATTATTTTCGAAACGAAAGAATCCGTCTAAATCAACAAAATTAATTGTGTTTTTCTTGAAATCAAAAACGCAATCAAATGGCAAACCCTGATACGTCCGTGTCCAAGTCACCGTATTCCCTTTTTTCTTTTCCTTAAGACCGGTTGTAGAGCCTGTCATAGCAAATAATTGATCCAAGCCAGTTTTCTGCTTGCACAGGTCAAGATATGGAATATCACCGTTTCCGTTAAAAAACACCGTCTCCGATTCGCCGAGAAGATCGTCTGTAGCCGGATTATATCCATAGGAAGTAACCTTCTTCGCCTTCATGGTTACGGTTGCGGTTTTACCCTTTGCTGATGATGCCACGGGTGTAGCAAATGACAGACCAAGTACAAACACTAAAACCAGTGCCAGCACCCTTCTCATTGTTTTAAGCTTCTCTTTCATAGATTTATATCCTCCTTTAATTTATTGTTCCATCTCTTCCATCTTAAACCGCAGATATATTTCCTTCAATTCCGTCCGTCTGGATCTCGACAGAAGATATGTGGTTCCGTCTATCAATTCACAATCTTTAGGACGCCATTTGGAAATAGACGCCATATTAACGATGGTACCTCGCCGTATACGTAAAAATCTCTCATCCAGTTGTTTTTCCAGATCGCTTAACCGCATCCATGCAGAGATCGCTGTTCCGGATTCCATATAAATAATAGTCTTATGATCATCACTTTCGATCTTTACGATATCCGCTTGATCTATAGTATAAATGTCTGCTCCGATACGTACGGATAGAACACTCTTCCGTGTATCCTCCCCTGATTTATCCTCGTCCTCATAGCGAAGCAGGACCTCTCTCACTCCATCCTCATCCACAGGCTTTACGAGATAATGAAGCGCACGCAAACTGAACGCCTCCACTGCATGGGCATCACTGGTGGTCAGGAAAGCCACCTTGGTCTTCGGCGATATGTCACGAAGTTTCGAGGCTACCTCCATACCGCTCTCACCTTTCAGATACACATCCATAAATACCAGATCAAAGCGGTTTTTCTTCGTAGCGTCCAAAAAGGAAGTCCCATCCGTATAGACAGTGATAACGCTGTTTATCGCTTCCTTCACAAGAATGCCTTTAACCCGATCGCAGTCCTTTATGCTATCATCACAAATTGCTATATTCACAAAAATATCCTCTTTGCATCAGCCAAACTCTTTTACATTATCCTCTATCCGCTCTAAAAAGTCAAGATGAATAGCGTAATTGGTATCTCCGGAACACGTGAGTGGTACATCTTATTTTTGCAAATAGAGAAAAAACGTTTGCAATGTACAAACATTTAGAATATAATAGGGAAGATTTCAGATTCGATTTATGCACAGCCGGGGATCACCCGGCATGGAGGTAGACCATGTCAATATCAGCCGGGCTTTATTTCAGCCATCTTCTTGGCTTTTCCCTGCAGATCGTTCCCGCTACCGTTCTTCTGCTTTTACCGTTTTCGCGCACACAGATAAAAGGAGCGCGGTCATTTTTCATAATATTGACTCTCTTTCTGCTTCTCGACTGCTTTATCTTTCCTTTCCCTTCTCTGTGTTTTTCGGACAGGGACAGTAATTTCCTGAGTAATCTCTACATGCTCGTCTCGGTATCGTTTGTAGTTGTTTTGTGGTGGCTGCGGCTTGCAGAGACCGGCCTTCGCAAGTTTTTTATATTGTTTACTACAATTTTTTTCTCGATAATACAGTTTATGCTTGCCTATGTAATCATGGAGTTTATACCGGCTGCCAAGGACGGCTATGTATATGATGCATCCACCATCATTTCTTATGTAATCGTTTCGTCAATCCTTTTTCCTCCGGTGGCGTGCTTTTTCCGAGGGAGTCTGCGTCGGTTCCTGCCCATGCTGAAAAAAGCGCGCACCTCAGAGTTTGTCTATCTGATCATCCTGTGTTGCCTTTACTTGGCCACCACCATCGTTTCCACCTCGTTCTGGCAGTCATCTGATCCTCATCTGCCACTTGCCAATGTCTACTATGCCGCAACGATCTTTTTGCTCACCGGTGCGTTGTTCCTTGCATTCTTAAACACGATCAGTCTGTCTGTATTGCGATCAAAGAAGGCAGAGACTGAACTAGCCGCAGCGATATCCCGTGAGAGTTACCGACGGATCACCGGTGAAATGGAGGATCGGCGACGCGCCATGCATGATACAAGACACCTTCTGAATGAGATCCGCTCTATCGCAGAAAGCGGCTCCCGTGATGATTTACGCGCCTTTGTAGATGAAGCACTCGGTCATATGCAGACAGTTAATACACAGTTCAGTTCAGATGACACGCTGAACAGCATCCTGCAGTACTATGCGGCTGAAGCAGCCGCCAAAGATGTATCACTTTCGGTTGATGCCAGAGTGTATAACCTGTCTGCCGTCCGTGATTCCGACCTGACAATCCTTCTCGGAAACATGCTGGAGAATGCGATCCGCTCCACTGCGGATTATCAACATAAAAAAAAGAGCCCCCTATCCGGAGTTTCGGACAATGTCACAGCATCGATTTCCGAAACGAAATCGATGCAGACCGGCATTCAGGTTAAAATATCTGCGGATAACAATCTGCTTTTGATCCGGGTATCCAATCCCTGCCTGTCAGTCGCAAGACAAAATACCTCCATCCCGGCAGATGCCGATGGGTTCCTGCCCGGAAGCGCATTTGCAAGCACCACGGGAAGCGGTTACGGCCTTTCCCGCATCGAGTCCATCGCCGAGGCCTACCACGGCAATGCCGGCTTTCGGTTTGACGAGACCAAGGAATGCTTTATCACAAGAGTCAGCCTGCTGCTGCAGGTACAGGACTAAAAGTCCGCCTATCAGTACTCCGCCATGCTTTCGGCGCCGTGGTCATTCATGAAAAGCATGTAGACGCTCAGGTGGTATCAAAGCTCCTCGGACACTCTGATGTGTCAACCACCTACGAATACTACTCCGATGTATATGCGGATATCCTCGCTCAGTCGGTGGACGCATTTAAGGATATCGATGTGAACAATAATCAATGATTATCAAATCTTGTTTTAGTGGAAAATTGTCGTTATGCGTTAATTCTTCTTTTAATTACGCGATATTACGGCTGTTAAATCGCCTACGCACCTTTTGAATACTTTTCTGGAAACATATATTCAGCAACTCCTATCAATCTTTTCCATTCCCCATAGTCCAATCTTGCAAGAATACTATCCGGTTCTATATACAGATTCCCGATGGCTTTTTCATCTCCGAGAAGATAATTAACCGATACAGAGAGATGACGTCCGATCCAGTACAGATCCCGAAAGTCTACCGGACTTGTTCCAGCTTCAATCCGGTATCGCCGTCCACCTTCAGCTTCCTCGTAGTAAAGGCAAGGACCGGATCGAGTTTCCCGTCGATCAGCTTGTTGAAGTTGGTCATATTCATTGTCACGGCACAGTTCCTGTCGTTATACTCGTATGGCTCGACATTCACCTTGCCATCCTTGACCTCGATATAGAACACGCCTTCATTTTTCCCGGTGATGTTTAACTGCACCGCCAGGAAATCAATGCCGGACACATCTGCACCATCTGCGATTTTTCTCACTTTCGTGAGCAGTTCATCAAATGTCATGA
>JAFSTZ010000002.1 GCA_017445525.1 Eubacterium sp. | reverse complement strand
TATCTGATCAGACCGATAGATAAGTCTTTTGATGAGGAGGATATCGCTCCCGCATATCTCGGGATGTCTATAGGTACATATGCCCAGGAGTTTGGCAAGAAGTCGCCGTCCGTGGCGATGAAAGAGGACAGGGATGACTTTGTCAGATTCATGTGCGGATGCGCTCTGGCAGATGTAAAGGCCGGGGAGATCCTGAAAAAGGAACTGAAGAAGGCCGGCGAGTGGAAGCTGTTTACCGAGATCGAGATGCCTCTTGTTTTTGTACTCCACGATATGGAGAGCTATGGTATCCGAATAAAGCGCGATGCTCTGCGCGAGTACGGAGACAGGCTCAAGGTACGTATCGATGAGCTCGAGCAGGAGATATATGATGATGCGGGAGAGGAGTTTAATATCAATTCACCCAAGCAGTTGGGTGTAATACTTTTTGAGAAAAAGAGATTGCCTTACGGCAAGAAGACCAAAACAGGGTATTCGACGTCTGCTGAGGTGCTGGAGAAGCTGCGCCTTGAGGATCCGATAGTTGAGAAGATACTCGAGTACAGGCAGCTGACCAAGTTGAAATCCACATATGCGGACGGGCTTGATGCTTTTATCGATGATGACGGGAGGATACGGACCACTTTTCATCAGAACATCACTGCGACAGGCAGGCTGTCCAGTACCGATCCGAATCTTCAGAATATCCCGATACGTATGGAACTCGGTCGTCAGATCAGAAAGGTATTTATCCCGGAGGACGGGTATACGTTTTTGGATGCCGATTATTCGCAGATCGAGCTCAGGGTTTTGGCACATATGTCAGGAGATGAGAGGCTGATAGAGGCATATCATCAGGATGCCGATATCCATAGGATAACCGCTTCACAGGTATTTCATACTCCTTTTGATGAGGTCACGGCGCAGCAAAGGAGAAATGCCAAGGCCGTAAACTTCGGTATCGTATACGGTATCAGCGGCTTCGGACTGTCTAGGGATCTGGATATTTCTCAAAAGCAGGCGAAGCAGTATATAGAGGATTATTTTGCAACATATCCGGGGGTTCACAAGTTCCTGGAGACGCTTGTAGAAAACGGAAAAAAGAAGGGTTACGTGTCGTCGATGTTCGGCAGGAGAAGACCGGTGCCGGAGCTGTCATCCAAGAACTTTATGCAGCGTCAGTTCGGTGAGAGGATCGCCATGAACTCACCTATACAGGGCACGGCTGCGGATATCATAAAAATTGCCATGATACGTGTGTGGAATCGTCTGAAGAAGGAGGGGCTTAAGTCTAGGATGATCCTCCAGATACATGACGAGTTGCTGATAGAGACTGCGCCTGATGAGATAGATCAGGTAAAAAGTATACTTTCCGAGGAGATGACCGGGGCGTGTGAGATGAGAGTTCCGCTGATCGCCGAGGTTTGTCAGGGAGACGACTGGGAGTCGGCACATTGAGATGAGACCCATGCTTGTCGTGTGATTTTGTGCGCTAGAGGTCAAAAGAGGGAACAGCGTATGCGGATAACACAGATAATACACATAGCGATCGAGGGGTGGAGCTTACTTTTTTGTATCGTGTCGCTGATCACCGTTATCATGACGAGATACTTCGACAGGGTGGGGTCGACGAGGCTTATCCTGACCGTGCTTTGTTCCGCTGCTCTTATGATCAGTGACGCCACTGCTTGGATCTGTCAGGCAGCCGGAAGCGGAGAGGGAGTCTGGTATACCCTGCTTAAAATAAGCTATTTCTTTTCATTTATCTTTGGATTTCTACTTATGCCGCTGGCGGCGGAGTATGTATCCCACGTTATTTTCACACGGACCAAGGGACACCGTATCTACTGGAACAAGGTCGAATGGGTCATATTCCTGATCGGAGCAATCCTTATCTCCATAAATGAGTTCCATCCGTACATCTACTACATAACGGAAGAGTGTGAGATACTGCATCTGCCGTTCTTTCACTATATCCCGTTTGCCGTGGTTTTTGCGGGGATATTCATGACGCTGTTCGTTGCGATCGTCTATATGAGGTTTTTCACCAATTCCGAGAAGATCGCCATAGTGTCATTTCTTATACTGCCGATCATCGGTGCGGGGCTCAGCTTTATCAT
>JAFSTZ010000141.1 GCA_017445525.1 Eubacterium sp. | reverse complement strand
CATGAGGTATGGCTTCTGTGTGAGAAATACCGCGGTATCGATGTGACCAAAGAGCCGATACCGGTCAGTCCGTCGGTGCATTTTTTTATGGGAGGGATCGCGGTTCACAACAACCATGAGACAAATATAGAGAACCTGTTTGCAGTAGGAGAGTGTGCCTCGATATACCACGGAGCAAACCGACTGGGTGGAAACTCTTTGCTTGCGGCGGTATACAGCGGAAGACTCGCTGCCAAGGAGGTCGCGGGACGAGAGAGCGTGAGGGAGAAACCGGATTTTGCCAGGTTTATCAGTGACGAGAAAAACAGGATGGACAGGATCATCTCTGAAAAAAGTCCCTTCCCTGTTATGTATATCAGGGAACTGCTCTCCGAGACAATGAATAAAAGCATGGGGATCATCCGTGAAAGGGCTTCGCTGGAGGACGGTATAAATGATGTTGAATATTATATTTCAATAGCTGATAGGCTCCGCTATGACAGCAGCGTTTCCCGCTACGCAAACTATACTCTCGGAGCGATGCTGACACTTGCAAAAGCGATCCTATCCTGTGCGTGTGAAAGGAAGGAAAGCAGGGGCGCTCATTACCGGGCTGACTATCCCGAGGAAGATAAAAACTATCGGGCAGCGACTATTGTTTCATATGAAGACGGGGATCTATCAGTGAGATTTGACAAGGAGTGTGCTTATGAGAGTTAGGATATTGCGACAGGATGATCCGACATCCAAACCGTATTGGCAATACTTTGCCGCGGATGTATCCGATGATATGAGCGTAGCATCTCTTTTGGATCATATTAATTTCAACGATGATATTATGGATGAAAATGGCAATAAGACTACCCGTATCGGATGGGAGTGTTCTTGCCTTCAGGCAGTATGCGGAAGCTGCGCCATGGTGATAAATGGTCGGCCTTCGCTTGCTTGCGATACATTTTTACGAGATCTGAAGGGTGATGTAATATCGATCCAACCGCTCACTAAGTTTCCAGTCATCCATGATCTGATAGTTGACCGCACTTCAATCTCCGAGAACTTGAAAAAGACAGATATTTATATCGGAACATATCAAAAACAGGATATAAAGAATCGTAAAAAGAAGGAGAGAGAGCACGAACATCAGTATACTTCAGCCAAGTGCCTGAAGTGTGGACTTTGTTTGGAGGTATGTCCGAATTATACAAGCGGAACCAATTTTTTTGGAGCTATATTTGCAAATGACTGTTATCTTGTTTCAGCAAGAAATAAAGAAAAAAAGAAAGAAACCAAGAAGATTTTCGGAAAGCATTTTGCTGCGGGATGCTCAAAATCCTTCGGCTGCATGGATGTGTGCCCTGTGTCGATCCCGACACTTAGCTCGATAGCAAAAATGAGCCGATAAAGCACGGAATCCCACTGTAAAACACAACTCAGAACACCATTACCTACCTGTATCCTGGGGAGGAGACACTGCAACATCCGGTCAAGAATGAACAGCTTTGAAAGCAGGATTTGAACATAATATCAAAAAAAATCAATAATTATGGTACTGATCAAAAACCTTTGACACTTTTGGTAACTCGTGTATATAATACAAAGCAGGCGGAGGTCATGGTACCGGACCTCCGCCTGTCGTAACTATAAACATATATCTTACATCATAAAATTGAGTTTACACAAAACTTGAAACAGTCTCAT
>JAFSTZ010000140.1 GCA_017445525.1 Eubacterium sp. | reverse complement strand
ACTACAGCACTATCGACATATTCTCCGGTCTCATGGTTTTTCTCTCTGATTGTGATTTTTTTATACACACTCTCATCCTTAAGATCTTTCCAGTGAGAGTACTCCTCCGCTGTTATATCAGCAAACAGCGTGATATATGTATTTCCGATACTTGCGATCGCAGCACATTTGTGACTTGCAGATATCATATTTCCGTAATGACCGGGGCTTTCTTTCCACAGTTGCATAACGCTCGGATAATCATTGCTGTATGAACTGGCAAGATTCTCAGAAAGAATATAGCCTCTTCTGATCATCTCCGTATACGCATCTCCAAAGAATGCCTTTTGATCCCTGCAAAGATTCTCGTGATGATCAAACCCACTCGTCTTCACTCGATATCTTGCGAACTCATACAGATCATCTGACCATTCGAGAGGTTCTACTCCCGCCTCTTTGCGATACCGATTAAGGATCTCGAAACCTTCCTTTGCCTTTTCCTTGGCTGTTTTTGCTCTGTAGACCTTTGCTTTATACCGATATACGGACTTCTTGCCATTTTTCTTTTTGACCATAATCCTGATACTCGTGGTACCAAGCGTTTTGCCAGTAAGCTTCACACATCCATCGGCTTTATCTATCTTATACGTAACCAGATTTGGCTTGGATATCTTTACCGATACCGACTTTGCTTTTGATATCGTACTCTTGTAAGCGTAGTAATGCTTACCCTTTGCTATCTTTATACTTCTGGTTTTTGCCTGTGCATCTGCCTGAACTGCAAATGCACCTATCATCATAAATGCTACCGCAAGGATAGCTGCTCTCATCATTTTTCGCATAAAGGACACCTCCTGTCCTATTCGTATAATAAGTATAACTCTTTTAGATGTCGCTTACAAGGCAGACTATGGAATCTTTTGACTCAGTTGGTCTGTAAGTATGTTTGGAGCCAAGACTCTTCACACATCTGCCTCAAGCAATCACTCACTCGTGTCATCCGCTTCTTCAGCCACATCCTTACGGCTGCCGGCGAACTCAACCTCTTCCACTATCACCTGATAGCCATATACCTTCTCGCCATCCTTGTTGGTGTAGTTGTTGTTTTCCATCCGACCGGTAACCAGTATCTTGGATCCTTTGTCGAAGTACTTCTCGACAAACTCTGCCTGCTTGGCAAATACAGTACAGTGGAAGTAGTCTGCTATCCGTTCTTCCTCTGTCTTACCTTTCCGATCGATCGCGATGTCAAACCTTGTCACCGCTGTCTGCTTTTCATTTTTGCTGCGATGAAGCTCGGGTGCCTTACACAGATAACCCATCAGTATAACCTTGTTCATAGTCATCAACCTCCCTTCACTTGTGAACCAGTGGTCCACAACTCATACGATGTGCTTCACGTCTTCGTAAACCTCTATGTTGCTCTCGCTCTCAGCATTCAGGATACACTGAATGTAATAGCTCTTTTTGTTTCTGACAGTCCTGGTGTTACTCCTGATATTCTTCAGGATATAAAGCATCCGTGACCTGTCGAGTTCAAAGAATCTTTTGCTTAAGTACTCCGGAGACAGCTTTGAGCCGTTTATCACCACATGCTCGCCAAGACCGATGATCTTTCCCATATAGCTTATCAGCGCATACATCAGATCACAGTCGACATCATCTATCTCCTTTGTCTTGTAAAGAACTATGCCCTCAACTCTCGCTTCCAAAACTTGCTTTGCCCAGGAAACTCTTTCCTCCTGACTGAATCCTCTCTGAGACATGTACTTCTCATAAGTCTCAAGAGTTAGCATATCCCGGAGACTGTCGTGTCGAATCGTGACATTCAGACTCTCTGCCACATCATGATCTATTCCCGATCGAATCATATCGGTGTGTACTATCATCTGCTTTTCACACTTACCGATCTCAATGAGTATCTCACTTAGAGTAAGCTCTCCGTCCGTCTGTCCGTCATCAGCAGATTGATCTGTGTCAGCAAAAGATAGATTGACAGACTGATTGATAGATATATCAGTATCAATATGATCAGTATTATTAATATCAGTATTATTAGGGTTCGATAATCGAATCTCTCGTAGTTCGATTTCCGAATCCCTCGTGGTTTGATTTTCAAATCCCTCGTGATTTGATTTTCGAATCTCTCGTAGTTTGATTTCCGAATCTCTCGTGATTTGATTTTCAAATCCCTCATGGTTTGATTCTCGAATCACTGGCGATTCTTCGTCGTTTTCGGGCGGTTGTATATCAACTTCCGACTCCTTCCTGCTCTTTCTCTTTGCTATGCGCTCTTCTATCCTTCTGGCCATCTCTTTTGGTCTCTCTCCACCATCTTCGGCGAGAGTTGCAAAGTTCTTCAGATAGATGATGTCAGGTTTTGAAAATCCCTGCTTCACTCTCTCAATAAGCCCGTATGTATCCAGTTCTTTGAGAAGCTTCGAACATTTCTGAGACTCCACACCCAGATCTATCATGATCTCATTTTTGGTGTAGATGATATAAACTCAGTTTTCCTCATCAAACCACCTATTCTTCATCGAAAGGCTCATCCTGTCCAGCAGCAGGCCAAACAGCATCTTCGCCTCATTGGATAAATGCTCAAAACGACCGTCCTTGATAAGTATCTTCGGGATCCTCAGGAATGCATACATATCAGCCTGCATCCCATAGAAATAATCAAGCTGCACCGTCGTCTGACTCTCCGGTATCGTCTCTGCCATCCTGCGATCCCTCCTTTCCTTTCCATCCTTCCAGAAGACGGATGATGACATCCTCTATATCCTTTGAAGATGCTTCATCATCGAAAAACTCTACCAACTTCGCCCTTTTGATGGATACATACTTTGGTCTCGGCTTTTTCTTGGCATTTACCAATATCTCCCAAACCATATCGATGTACCTGGGACTGTATTCCTTACCACATTTTCTAAGCTCCTTTGAATCTGCTTCCGATATTCTTGTCTGCTCATGCTCTTTGAGGAAGTTTACGATAGACACTTGGTTCTTCTCATCAATATATGATAGCTCCACGCCGGCACGGATACTCAGCTCATGCTTATCTATCAGGTTTAACAGATACTCCGGAAGCTTTGCTATCTGCACATACCTCTGTACTGTCTTGCTTCCGTCGTTTCCTCCCTCAGCGACCATCTCAAGAGAGTTTACGCCTTTGACTTCTCCGGCTTTTCCTCTGTGCAACAGTGCTTCATACTTCATCCTGTATGCTTTTGCTTTTTCGCTCGGAAGCAAATCCTCTCGCTGGAGATTGCTGTCAACCATGATGATAGCAGCCATATCGTCATCCAAATCCCTGACATAAACTGGTACCGTTTTGAGACCGGCTCTGATACAGGCTTCCTTGCGTGTATGCCCTGATATAAGTTCATATCCTCCTTCAGGTCTGACTCTCGCAATACAGGGATTTATCACTCCGACCTTTTTTATGCTCTCGACCATCTCAGCAAGCTTTTCATCATCTCTCACGATAAAGGGGTGATCCTTGAACTCATACAGATCAGTGACCGCTATGTCCATAAGCTTGCCGTCCTGAACTACCTCACTGTCAAAGGATTCTTCCTCACTTGGAGAACTCCCATTAAATAAGTCATTGAAACCTTTCAGCTGTATCTTATCTGCACTGCTCATCGATCATCACCTCCTTAACTAAAGACTCATATGCCTTTGCAACCTTTCCACTATAATCATGCTTGTAAATGCTGATCCCCTCAGCCGATGCCTCTTCTGCCCTAACAGACTTAGGTATCTCTTCAGTAAAAAAGCGGATGTTTTCTCCATATGTCACTCGAAGCATCTGCATGATCTCTTTTGAAAAATTGGTCCTGGCATCAACCATCGTGAATAACACACCCTCAATCTGTATCTTGGGATTGAGGAACTTCTTTACCTTTCCTATTGTCACGATAAGTTGCTCCAGTCCCTTTGTAGGAAGGTAAGCCGGAGTAACCGGGATGAGGACGCTGTCAACAGCCGTAAGTGTT
>JAFSTZ010000017.1 GCA_017445525.1 Eubacterium sp. | reverse complement strand
TGTATGAAGCCGGTGTTATCGATGATATGTGGGAGTTTGATCACTATATAGAGGATCACGGACTCGGTCATTATATCATAGCCGGTACATATGAGTTGAAGGTGGGAGACAGCTACGAACATATCGCAAAGATCATCACACACAGGGATTGACGGTGGTGGATAGCAACTGTGAAACCTGATTTATCGGGATAAGCCGGTATATTTTTATGAGAAAAATGCAAAAATACCATGATATAGAGAATTTTTACTTGCATTTATCCCGATATCGTGGTAAAATTGCGTTTGTTATGTAATCACATCGATGGATTTCGTGCGGGTTGCCTTACGGACGGGTTGTCCAAAGGGTTCGTGCGGAAGTTGAGATCGATGGAAGAAAAAACCAAAGGAGGAACCAGAAATGGGCGTAATTTCAATGAAACAGCTTTTGGAGGCCGGAGTGCATTTCGGTCACCAGACGAGGAGATGGAATCCTAAAATGGCGGAGTATATCTATACCGAGCGTAACGGGATCCATATCATCGATCTTCAGAAGTCAGTAGGAAAGGTTGATGACGCATACAATGTCATCAAGGATGTTGTGGCAAATGGCGGAAAGGTGCTCTTTGTCGGAACCAAGAAGCAGGCTCAGGATACTATCGCACAGGAAGCTGAGCGCTGTGGTATGTACTATGTAAATGAGAGATGGCTCGGCGGTATGCTGACCAACTTTAAGACTATCAAGACACGTATCAGACGTCTCAAGGATATTGAGAGGATGTCTGAGGACGGAACCTTTGATGTTCTGCCGAAGAAAGAGGTTATACGCTTACGCAAGGAGTGGGATAAGCTTGAGAGAAATCTTGGCGGTATCAAGGAGATGAAGGAGCTTCCGAGTGTTATCTTTGTAGTTGATCCCAAGAAGGAGCATATCTGTATAGAAGAGGCTCATATCCTTCATATTCCGCTTGTCGGCATCGTAGATACAAACTGTGATCCGGAGGAGCTTGATTATGTTATCCCCGGAAACGATGACGCTATCCGTGCAGTCAAGCTGATCGTTTCAACTATGGCTGATGCAGTTATCGAGGCAAATCAGGGTGAGTCAATGTCTGATTCGGTTAACGAGACTGTAGCAGATGACGAGGCTGAGGGCGCAGAAGAAGAATGATAGTTACCGATTTTTCGGTTTATATGTATATTTAGGAGGAAATATAAGATGGCTATTACAGCAGCAATGGTAAAAGAATTGCGTGATATGACCGGCGCCGGTATGAGTGATTGTAAAAAGGCGCTGACAGATACAGACGGAGATATGGATGGAGCAGTTGAGTGGCTCAAGAAGCACGGTCTTTCAAAGGCTGAGAAAAAGGCAGGCCGTATAGCTGCCGAGGGTATCGTTTGTGTATGCTTAAGCGACGATGCAAAGAATGCTTCTATAGTAGAGGTAAACTCAGAAACAGACTTTGTTGCAAAGAATGAGAAGTTCCAGACATTTGTTGGTTCTGTTGCAAAGCAGGCACTTGCTACATCTGCAACTGATATTGATAGTTTTCTGGCTGAGCCTTGGATTGAGGATTCATCCGTTACGGTTGATGAGAACTTAAAGAGCATGATCGCAACCATCGGAGAGAATATGAATATCCGTCGTTTTGAGAAGGTTTCAGAGGCTGACGGTGTTATCGTTTCATACATCCATGCAGGCGGAAAGATCGGTGTTCTGGTCAAAGCAAAGACATCAGCTTCTGCTGATCAGGTTTCAGAGTGTCTTAAAAATGTTGCCATGCAGGTAGCAGCTATGAACCCGAAGTATCTTTCAACAGATGATGTATCTGAGGACTACAAGAAGAAAGAGCTTGCAATCCTTGTTGAGCAGGCAAAGAATGATCCTAAGAATGCATCAAAGCCTGATGATATCATCGAGAAGATGGTTACAGGTCGTCTGAACAAAGAGCTCAAGGAAGTATGCCTGAACGAGCAGGTTTACGTAAAGGCTGAGAATAAGGAAACTGTAGGACAGTATGTTGCTTCCGTAGCAAAAGAGATCGGATCCGACATCACACTGACAGGATTTGTAAGATACGAGACCGGAGAGGGTCTTGAGAAGAAGGAAGAGGACTTCGCGGCAGAGGTAGCAGCTCAGATCGGTTGATAGGGGGCCGGGCCGATGACAGGAGATACCGTTGGTAAGGTCAGTGATGAATACAGAAGAAAACGTGTAAGGCGTATAAAGAGGATTATCATAACTTTTGTGGTTATTCTTCTTTTACTGCCTACATGTTTATCTGTATATCTGATCTTTCGAGTAAGTTCTCTGGAAAAACGTCTGGATGTTATCAGTGACATGCAGAATCAAAGCGTATCGGAAACACAAGTGGATGTGGAGGAAACGACAGCCGAAACAGAAGCGGCCAGCGGCAGTTCTGTTTCAGGAGGTGCTTCGGATATTTCCGAGACCACACCGGTACCGCAAGGACTCGGGAAAAAGGTTTATCTGACATTTGATGACGGACCGGGGCCTAACACAAAGAAACTGCTTGACATATTAAAGAAAAATGGAGTCAAAGCAACGTTTTTTGTGACCGGTAAGACGGACGATTTTTCTAAAGAAATATATAAAAGAATAGTAGAAGAGGGACACACGCTGGGGATGCATTCATATTCTCATGTATATGAGGAGATCTATGCTTCCGAAAAAGCTTTTACTCAGGATCTGGACAAGATATATGAGTATTTATATGATGTCACCGGCGTATATCCCAAGTTCTATCGTTTCCCCGGAGGCAGCAGTGTACAGGATACATCTGTTCCGATAGAAGATCTGATCAGTATTCTTGAGGAACGCGGGATAACATACCTTGATTGGAATGTTATCAGTCCTGATATCAGGGACTCTTCCGTTGGGAAAGTTCGGATGATAAAAGAGCTTATGTCGGATGTGCAAAAATATGAGACTTCAGTGGTCATGTTTTATGATACTCAGACACAACCGATGACGGTCAAGACTCTTACATCATTTATAAAGAAACTAAAAAAGAATCAGTATGAGATCCTGCCGGTCGATGAGAATACAGCACCGATACGGCACAACCAGTAAATGGGAGG
>JAFSTZ010000139.1 GCA_017445525.1 Eubacterium sp. | reverse complement strand
TCTTATAAAGAAAACAACATGGGAGCGTATTGCGATTATGAATCCGAACAGAATGAGTGATTATCAGAGAAATGCAATCCTTACTGCATCTCCTGCAGAGCTAACTCTGATGTTATATGAAGGAGCCATCAAGTTCTGCAATATAGCTAAGATGGCTATAGAAAAAGGAGACATACAGAAAGCTCATGAGAATATCATGCGGGCTCAAAGGGTTATAACTGTGTTTAGAGCTACACTTGATCGTAAATATCCCGTATGGGAGGATTTTGAAAGAGTATATGATTATATTTATCGGAAGCTGGTAGAGGCAAATATGCATAAGGATCTTGTCCCTCTCGAGGAGGCACTCAAGTATATCAGGGAGATGCGAGATACTTGGAAAGAAGTTATGCGACTTGCCGGTAACGGTGCCCGCAGATGATATAAGGAGTTGTGGTATGACAGCAGACAATGGAATCTATGTGAGCATGATGACGGATTCACTTCAGAAGAAAAAGGATATCCTGACTGATCTGTATGAGCAGACAAAGGAACAGGAGAATCTTCTTTCGGATGGCAAGATGGATGTGGATCGTTTTGAGGCTCTGATAGAGGAAAAGGGCAGAGGAATAGATGAACTTAATTCCCTGGATAATGGATTTGATAGCCTTTTTAAAAAACTCGGGCAGGAGCTGACGGTCAACAGAGGTGCCTATGAAAAAGAGATCATCAGGATGAAGGGGCTGATAAGTGATATAACTGAATTGAGTTCCGGCATCACTGTTTTGGAAAAAAGAAATCATGATCGTTTTGCAGCATATATATCAGATGAGCGACGAAAACTCAGAGACGCAAACAGGATCCAGCAGACTGCAGTGACATATGCACAGAATATGTCAGGGTATCATAAGCCGGGTTCGTCATATTTTGTTAATGAAACAAAGTGATGATTTGTAGGTAAAGCCCGATTTTACGCCGTTTTATACTAAAAATCGCCATTGAAACAAAAAAAACTTGATTTTTTGTAAAAAAAATTGTAAAATGGGGTTAAGTAATATTAACAGTGCACCGATATATACGGTGTACAAAACAAATTGCACCCTGCAAAAGGATTTGCAGGAAAATACAAGGAGGTATTATTATGGTAGTACAGCACAACATCACATCAATGAACGCCAACAGACAGCTTGGCATCGTAGGCGGAAACGTACAGAAAGCTACAGAGAAGCTTGCATCCGGTTACAGAGTTAACAAGGCAGCAGATGACGCAGCAGGACTCTCAATTTCTGAGAAGATGCGCTCACAGGTTCGTGGTCTTACAAGGGCTTCGGACAACGCACAGGATGGTATCTCAGCTATCCAGACAGCAGAGGGAGCACTCGATGTTCAGCATCAGATCCTTCAGCGTGTAAGGGAGCTTACCGTACAGGCTGCCAACTCTGCAGTACTTGACAAGTCCTCAGGAGACTTCTCAAAGATTCAGGAGGAGATCAATCAGCTTTCTGCTGAGTTCAACCGTGTTAGCTCAACAACACAGTTCAACAAGAAGAACCTGCTTTCCGGTTCGTATAAGAGCCAGTGGCTGCAGGTAGGCGCTAACAAGAATCAGGGTATCACAATCTCGATTTCTAAGACAAATTGGAAGTCAGTAACAGTTACAGGTGGAAGTGGTAAGGCTATTTCAAGCTATATCGCTGTAGTTGATTCTATGATC
>JAFSTZ010000138.1 GCA_017445525.1 Eubacterium sp. | reverse complement strand
GTGCTATCTGCGGAGGATGCCCGGGTCACTGCTGCAGTACCATCATCAGAGATTGCCCGGTCATCTCTCGCCCCTGCCTCATGATCAAACAGCTTAGCCAAAACGGCATTCTCTACACTTTGGATGCATCCCTCTGCTACAAGCTCGCGGACATTTATCTGTATATCAAACTTCTTATATATCTGAGTGGCAAGCCTGATGCCGGATATGGAGGTGAGACCCAGATCTCCGAACTTGTCCATGATGCCGAAGTCGCGTGTATCAAAAATCTCCGCTGCCAGATCCCTGATCTCCTCCTCAAGGATGTTGAGCGGCGCTGCAACCATGTTCTCCGTATCAGGTCTGTGCGTCTTGGGCTCAGGCTTCGGAAGTGCTCTCTTGTTGACTTTCTGGTTCTGATTCAGCGGGATGGAATCGATCTGCATAGTCACGGCAGGCACCATATACGGCGGCTTCTGCGACAGTATGAACTCGTTCATCGCATCGACATCAACCTCGCTGTCGGAAACAACATAAGCAGCGATAAACTTCTCACCGGTTGTCTCATCCTCAAAAGCCTGCACAGTGGCGTCTTTAATCCCGGAGAACTCCCTGATGATACTCTCTACCTCGGTGAGCTCGATCCTGAATCCTCTGACCTTGACCTGTCCGTCATTTCTTCCTATAAATGCGATATTGCCATCCGGCAGATAATACACTATATCACCCGAACGATAGGCGATGTCAAAATCAGGATCATCCGAGAACGGATTTTTGATAAATACTTTCTCCGTCTGCTCGGGGCGGTTCAGATAACCTCGCCCCACACCGCGACCGGCGATCAGAAGCTCACCGGGGACATAGGGTGGCAGACGTCGCATCTGTTTATCTACTACATAGAGCTTGACGTTTCTCAGCGCTTTTCCTATGGGGACGCTTGGATAATAATCATCTACATGGAAGATGGTACAAATGATCGTGCACTCCGACGGACCGTAGCCGTTGAAAAATGCCGTCTCTCCGTCCACAGGCTGTACGGGTGCAAGCTTCTCTCCGGCAGCTGTCAGATACTTGAGTGTAGGCACCTTCGCCATGGTATAGAACTGGCGCGCCACCTGAGTGGTCATGATACAATGTGTGATCTTGTGTTGATTGAACCAAGCCTCCATCGCAACCAGATCGAGACGGAGATCCTCCTCCACGATATAGACACATCCACCGTGTATCAGCGTGGGATAAGTATCCATCATGATAACATCAAAACCAAAGCTGGCATATGCGGCCGAGCGGGTATTCTCATCGACTCCGAACTCCTCGCGACCCCAATAACAGAAGTTGCACAGATTGTGATGCTCAAGTATGACTCCCTTGGGCACACCTGTGGTACCGGAAGTATACAGAAGTATAAACATATCCTCCGGATCAGGATGATCTTCTATCTTTTCACAGGCAGGCAGTGACGGGATATCCTTTGTCAAAAGCACAGGTCCTTTATACTCCGAAACTCTGTCGAGAAGCGACTCATCTGCGATCAGCACCTGGGTCTGGGCATCCTTCATCATGAAGTTCAGTCTCTCCTCCGGATAACTGGGGTCGAGAGGCTGATATCCGGAACCGCTCTTCAACGCTCCGATAGCAGCCATGACCATATACTCGCAACGCGGGATCAGTATGGAGACAACCTTGCCCCTACCCGCACCCTGCGAACGCAGATAAGCAGCGATACGTTCACTGGTCTCATCCACCTCACGATAGGTATAAAACTTATCTTTGAAAAATACGGCGGGTTTATCTGCATGCTTTTCCACCGAAGCACGAAACAGTGAAACCATATCCGTCACGGGATCGTCATTTACATGCTCATCGTTGAACCTGTCAAGCTCCGCCTCCATCTCAGATGTCAGGATACTGATATCCTCAGGCTTTTTACCTGCCAGGTATTCCTCTGCAACCTTTTCAAAACTATCTGTAAAAATACGTACATAGCTCTCGTCGTATACATCACTTTTGTATTCACAACCGATGCTGTAGTTGCCGTCCTTTTTATATACCTGAAGTAACATGGCGGCACCGTCTTTTTCCATATCCGGCTGACCGGCTCCTGCCCCACCGTCATGATAAGCAAACAGCACAGTCTCACCCTTAGCGTCCCTGCCTGAGGTACCTATGGTCAGCTCGGTATCCTCTGAACCTGCAAAACGGGACAGGGTAAGAGAAAAGATCGTAGTAAAAAATGTATCCTCGGTACTGCCACCCAAGCCGAAAAAACCGTTGACGCCATCAGGATCAAAACTCAATACTCTTGGTGAAAACACATTCTTTTCCATAGTTCATACTCCTTCACATGTTTAGTAGTTTTTGCTTTATCTCATCAGTTGTAAACGCAGCGTCCACAGCATTTATATATAACTGTTTTCTCTGCTCCTCCCCAAGCCCCAAAAGCCTTTCCATATAGGTGAACTCCTCTGCTATAGTCGTCCCCTCGATGGCCGGATCATCCGTGTTCAGCGTCACGGGGATGCCGGCTTCCATAAAGCGGATAAGCGGATAGGACGACATATCCTCGACTGCGTGTGTCTGACGATTGCTGGTAGGACACATCTCCAGAGTGATGCGCTGCTCTGCCAACAAGCGTAAAAGCCCGGGATCCTCCGTGCTCCTGACTCCATGCCCGATCCTCCGCGCACCGAAGTCTACCGCCGCACGCACACTGTCTGCACCATCCGCCTCTCCGGCGTGGATGGTATATGGGATGCCGGCCTCCGATGCCTGCTTAAAGATATCCTCATAATCCTTTGTCGGATACAGCGCTTCCGCTCCCGCCAGATCGATGGCCACCACGCCGCTGTCCGGAACAAGATATCTCTCTGCCAGTCTGAGAGTCTCCAGGTTTGCTTCCCTGTTGTCAGCAAGACGCATAAGACACAGGATGAGATTGGCATGTATGCCGGAACTGTCATTTATATCCCGAAGCCCCTCTAAGGCAGCCTGCACTGCGTCCTCCTGAGTCATGCCAAAACTCACATGAAACTGCGGCGCAAACCTGATCTCGGCATACACAACTCCCTGACTCTCGAGATCCTCAAGCACGAGTTTCACCGCCTGCTTCAGTCCTTCCGGCGTCTGCATGAGCGATCCCGGGAGAGCAAAGCACTTTAAAAAATCATCAAGGCTCACACAATCCGGCGGTACCTGAAGCAGACTCTTTAATTCCTCATCACTCTCAGCGGGTAGCTTTATCCCCTGAAGATTGGCCAACTCCCTCGCTATCGGAACCGTCACGGCTCCGTCCAGATGTAAATGCAGATCTATATATCGCATGATAACCCCCTTCTGACTAAATTATAATTACACATCGATACCGTTCCCGGCCTCTTCCTCCTCCAGCTGCCTGTAAGCAACCTTGCCTACAAGTGTTTTCGGCAGCTCATCTCTAAACTCTATCTCCCTCGGAAGCTCGTACTTTGCAAGATGCTTTTTGCAGTAGCTCATGATATCCTCTTTGGTCGCC
>JAFSTZ010000137.1 GCA_017445525.1 Eubacterium sp. | reverse complement strand
CTCAGCCAGCTCACAAACCTGCTCGGTTCCCATACCGAATCCGGCGATGAAGGACGAACCGCACTCCGGACAAGTCTTCGGCATAGACTTTTTGCTGCCGCAGTAATGGCAGATCAGATACGGATGATCCCCGTGCGAGTGCTCGGTCATGGACACGTCGCAGTGGTCACACTTTATCACATATCCGCAACTCCTGCAGGACACAAAGCCCGCATAGCCGCGTCTATTTATAAATAACATCGTCTGCTCACCGGCTTCGAGTCTCTGTCTGATCTTCTCTGTCAGAAGTCCGGAAAAGATTGAGTAGTTCTTTGCCTTCAGCTCCTCTCTAAGATCCACCACATGGATCTTCGGAGGCTTCGCTCCGCCCGCTCTGTTCCGCATGGTCAAAAGTTTGTAATCACCGTTTTTGGCTGAAAGATAACTCTCAACCGACGGTGTCGCAGAACCCAGCACTACCGACGCCCCACATCTCCTCGCACGCTCTATTGCGACCTCTTTGGCGTGATATGTCGGAGTTTTCTCGCTCTGATAACTCCCGTCATGCTCCTCATCTATGATGATGATCCCCGGATCTTTGAAAGGAAAAAAAAGAGCGGACCGGGGTCCGATCACTATATCGGATTCGCCTTTTGCGGCTCTCATATACTGTGTGTATCTCTCACCCTGCGACATCCTGGAATTGAGGATGCTCACCCTGTCTCCGAAAAGAGCTTCAAATCTCTCCCGCATCTGGTGAGTCAGTGCGATCTCAGGGATGAGCACTATCGCCTGTCTGCCCTGTGACAGAACCTCCTGCAGCATCGCCATATACACCTCGGTCTTGCCCGATCCGGTGACGCCGTAGAGAAGATATGTCTCCCTCTTCCCCGTCCTGTAATCATTGATAAATGTTTCGATCACCTGTCTCTGTTCGTCATTCAGGACTATGGGGTAATCTTTATCTGTGCTTGTTTTATCTGTCTGATCGGTATCTGTGGAAACACCCCCGGCTGTCTTTGCCTGTCTCGTAGCAGTATCGGTCTTTTCAACAGCAACATCCTGCTTTTTTCGTCGTTCCTTGACCTTTGATCTGATGGGAAGAACCGTTTTTATCGCCTCGTTCATGGTCGAGCCGTATCGGCTTCTGATCCAGGCGGCAAGTCCGAGAAGCTGTCCCTCTACAGGTACATCCTTGTCTACGGTCTCCATGATCTCCTTGAGTTTGTCCCGATCCCACTCACTGTCTGCCTTTATCGCGATAACGTATCCCGTCATCCTGCGATTTCCTCTGCCAAAGGGAACTATGACCGGAGTACCCTCACTCACTTCGTCGGCAAGCCCCTCCGGTATCCTGTATTCAAACGGTCTGTCAAGCTCCTCCACAGATATATCGACTATAACCTCTGCTATATCAGGCTTCATCAGGCTGTCTCCTGAGCAGTGCTTCAACAACCTCATCAAGATGCATGCCTCTGGATCCCTTGAACAGAACCCTGTCGCCATTCTTTATCTCTTCTGCAAGACTGTTTATCAGTTCAAAATTATCCTTGCAGCTTTTTGCCGGTATATCTGTATGT
>JAFSTZ010000136.1 GCA_017445525.1 Eubacterium sp. | reverse complement strand
GGGAGCAGTGGAGATCCACTTGCATTTACCCTTGAATCCGGATAGCTCAAGCTGTACGTTGTCATCCACATCCATCACGTGATGGTCCATATTTATATCCGTGACGACATTATCAAGTGTCAGGATAAATGATGTCGAGTTCAGCTTAAACGTCAAAACGGTCGTTCCGGGCACCGCTGAGCTCACATGTATAGTCTTTGATATGGAGTCAAGCTCTGCGCTCACCAGCATATCGGTATTTGACGATGTGTAGTCAAACACATAATAACGCAGATCCGGGCAGTCAACCAGCTGTATATCAGCCTCTCCGACCGAATCGGAGATGATGTAGGTCGTTATGTGATCCCTCGAAAGCTTGGTTCCTCTCGTATCGCCCAGCACGATAAATGTGAACTTGGCGAGCCAGGTCTCATCGGTATACCCCGTAGGCGAGGATGAATCCGGCACCTGAACCTTGGCAGTGAGGATAACCGTCGCCTCCCCGCCGGAAAGGATCCTGTATATGTGGTGTTCCTGATCTATAGTCAGAACCTCGGGGTCAGTAACGGAATAAGTGATAGTCGTATCCGCAAAGGCATCACCCTCTGTCATGTTGAGGTATTCCTCTTTCGCCTTGTCCGGCGCTCCGGGCAGTCTCGCCGAGGATGTCTCGGCAGAAAAAGTGAGTAAGCCGTGATCTCCGACATAGAAATACTGCCTGTCATACTCAGCCGGGATGACGTTAGCATGCTTATGGAGTCTGATATCACGGGTGTTCTTGGAATCGTCGGAGCCATCAGCGAGAGGATCCTCTTTGACATTCATCAGGGCATCCGTCCCGTCGGCTATAAACTCCGAGTCGATGATATCGTCCGCTCTGGTCTTTGCACTCGCGATATCCGTGCACGCCGGCAGTAAAAAAACACCCATAAGTACAGCAAGAGCTACGACAAAACCACTTGACAATCTTCTCTCGTGCGTACTATGGCATGCGATAAAACGGTATATTTTTGTGAAACCTGATCTCTTCATGACCTGCTGTCCTTTCATATCTTTATGTATTCTACCAAAAAAAATCAGAAAAGACAAGTTTTCTTTCAAATTTCTTTACAAATATTATGGAATTATGATATAGTTAAAAAAATGCTTGATAGGAGAATGGTATGGCCGAAAGAAAATTTATACGGACGGATCGACTGACCGTCGGCATGCGCATCGACCAGGCCGTGGTTGACAGGATGGATCGTGTACTCGTGCATCGCGGATCGATCCTGGATGAATATGTCATCGCCGGGCTGAAAAAACTCGGCCTTCCCGGTGTCTACATCGGCGACGGGATAGACGATGTAGTCAAAAGTGACGACCCCATGGCCGCTATCGAGGCATCTATCACTCCGGTTGTTAAAAATAAAATTTATAAATTGAGGGAAGATGATCCGGCCAAGGTCCAGCTTTCGGAAACCGTAAGAAAGAGGGTATCCACCGGGATCCAGTATCTCTATAACAACACAGACTCCGATAAGTTCAATCACACTACCAACAATATAGCAAATGATCTCATGAACGCCCTGGACGAAAACGACGCCCTGGCTATCGATATCTCACAGCTTCGCGCCAGTGATGAGTACACTTTCCGTCACAGTGTGGACGTGGCCACGATCGCGATGGTCATCGCCAAGAACATGAAGTATAACCAGGAGCAGATCCACGATATCGGCATCGCAGGACTCCTGCACGATATGGGGAAATCCAAGATCCCTACTGAGATACTGAACAAGCCCGGGAAGCTGACCGATGAGGAGTTTGACGTGATGAAGCAGCATCCGGTGCTCGGCTACCGCATCCTGCAGGAAAAGAAAAACTTCAAGGATATCATCTCCATAGCCGTACTGCAGCACCACGAGAAGATGAACGGCAGAGGCTATCCCATGGGTGTAACGGCAGAAAAAATCATCCCCTACTCGAGGATCCTCTCAGTAGCGGATGTTTACGATGCTCTGGTCACCAACCGACCATATAAAAAATCATATTCACAGAGAACTGCCGTCGATATACTGATGTCCATGACCGAGGACCTCGATATCGACGTGATGCAGACCTTTCTGAAGTGTGTCATCCTCTATCCGGTCGACACCATCGTCCGGCTCAGCAACGGCGAGTACGCTAAGGTGGTCAAGAACTCCTCGTCGTCCGCGCTGCGCCCGACCGTCGTCGGCGTCGAGACCGGCAACGTTTACGATCTCGCAAACGATGTCAACTGCGCGAATATCGTTATCGAATAGGTGAATACGATACGTTCGGAATCTGATGGCAGTCCGCGTTCGCGACTCCGTTTGCACCATTCCCGAACGCAACGGTGTGTGGCTCGAAAAGACCTCGCCTCGCACCGGCGTTCGCGACAGGTCGCTCACGTGCGGACTGCCATACAGATTCCTTTTTATCTTAAGTTCTCCAACAACATAACAGGTATGCGCAAGTTCCCCTCGCCCCAACCGATCTCAAGATCAGGCTTGTTGCGGCCGTGGTAGTCGGTGCCGCCGGTAATGAAAAGTCCGTACTCGTGCGCGATCTTCCTGACAAAGGCCTCGTCGGTGCCCTTATTTCTCGAATAAAGCGCCTCTATCCCCTGAAGTCCGTAACCTATCAGCTCCTCGACCATATCCCTGATCTCCGTTACCGATAGTTTGTATATCATCGGATGTGCCAGAACAGGCTTGCCGCCTGCGCCGAGTATAGCCATGATGCCCTGCTCGGGCGTCAGATACTTTCTGTGGACGTACAGCGGACTGTTCTCCGCAAGCAGAGTGCCGTCTGCGAAAGCCGCCTTGATGGACGGTACCACACCGGCCTCCAGAAGAAGCCTCGCAAAGTGAGGTCTGGCGATAGTCACGTTTCCGAAGGTGTTTATCAGGTTCTCATAGGTTATCATGGTATAACCCGCATTATAGAAGTTATCGCACATCTGCCTGTTGCGGTTGTCACGCTCATCCCTAGCAAACTTTAGTGCATCAAGCAGATCCTGATTCTCGATATCCATGTTGTAACCGAGGATGTGTATCTCCTTTTTTCTGGAGGGCGTCTCATCCGTAGCCGGGATCACCTGCTCACAGGAGATCTCAACCCCCGGGATCACCTCGATAGGCCTGCCCTCAGAAGCCTTGATGGCTCTCGCAACCCCCGCCACGGTATCGTGATCGGTGACCGCCATTGCCACAAGATCCTTCTCAAGCGCCTTCTCGACCAACTCCTCGGGCTCATCTGTCCCATCCGAGCACGTCGAGTGCATATGTAAATCTATTAACTGCATATAATCTCCTTTCAAAAAGCCGATTTCGCTGCAGACGTCCGCGTGCTGTCACACGGATGCATGTTACTGCACATGAAAAGAATGCACGACACGTGTTTCACGTGAGGGATGTGTCTCGGACATCGTTGCGCAGGCGAGGTCTTATCGAGCCGCACAACGTGACGCCCGAGAAAAAAGCGAAAGCGTGCCCGAACGGAAATATGTGTCGTGCATTCGAACCCTCG